>JABEUW010000204.1 GCA_013043945.1 Vulcanimicrobiota bacterium
GCTCTCCCCTTCGCTGTGGAGCGCACCGACGGCTTGGGTTGCGTTGCTCGCACCTAATGCGGCGGCAATCTGGCCCGCCGATACGCCGTATGCGGCGAGTTTGACGGGATCGAGGCGAACGTTGACGACTTGCGGGCGTCCACCGAAAGTTTGCACCGTCGAGACGCCGGGAATCGCACGGACCTCGGAGATCAGGCGTTGTGCGGCCTGATAGAGTTCGCCGCGATTGTAGCGTTTGCCGTGAAGATTGAGGACGACGATCGGAACGTCGTCGACGGAGAGCGGTGTGATGACCGGGCGCGAGGCACCGGGAGGGAGATCGCCGAGGTGGGCGTTCACTTGGTCGTAAAGAGCGACGAACGATTTACTCGGGCTCTCGCCGACGTGGAAGAGCACGGTGAGCATCGAGTAGTCTTGCGTCGTCGTAGCGTAAATGTGGCTGATACCGGGAACTTCTTGCAGCACGCGTTCGCCGCGCTCGGTGAGCAATTTTTCGACTTCGCGAGCGGAGCCGCCGGAGTACTGCGTGAAAATCGTCGCTGCAGGCATCGTGATTTCGGGGTTCTCTTGCCGCGGCGTCTGCAAAATCGCGAAGATTCCCCAAACCGAGATCGCGATGACGATCGTCGGCGTGAGTTTCGAGGTAAGGAAGTAACGCGCGAGGCGTCCGATTCCGGTCAACGGCTTCATTGAGTCACAACCGTGACGGCGGCCCCGTCGGTGAGTTCGGCGAGGTTACTCACGGCGATCGTCGTGCCCGCAGTGAGTCCGGTCACGATCGCAGAGCGGGTATCGCTGACGACCGACTCCACGGGCGTAAATTCGGCTTTCCCGGCGTGGACCGCGAAGACGCCGCTCTGCCCGGCGCGCTCGACCAAGGCCGAGAGCGGGATGCGCGTGCCGCGGGAACTCCGCGCACGGACGAGCACGCGTGCAAACATTCCGGGTAAGAGCCCGGGGTGCGCGGGGAGATCGATGCGCAGCATCGCGGATCGGAGCGCCGGATTCTCGGAGGGTACGAGCGAGCGCACGCTGCCGAGCAACGTCGTGCTTCCGAGTGCGTCGACGCGAACGGGAAGTTCGTGCTGCGAACGGAGCGCGGCGAGATCGCCGAGCGGAATCGCGACTTTTAATTCGAGCATGCCGTCGCTCTCGATGCGTACGACCGGGCTCCCCGCACCGACGACCTCGCCTGGGCGAACGAACGTCTGGGTGACGACGCCGTTAAAGGGTGCGGTGATGGTGGCGTCATTGACGGGAACGCTCGCCGCTGCGACACCGGCGCGCGCGGCGGCCTCGCCGCCGGAGGCCGCCTGCACCTGCGCGCGGGCCTGCGCGAGCCCCGCGCGAGCGACCTCGAGTTGCGTCTGTACTTGATCGCGCTGCTCCTTTGAAATCGCACCGGCGTTATAGAGATTGCCCATGCGTTGCGCGGTTTTGGCGGCGAGATCGTAACGACTCTGCGCTTGTTGCAGGCCCGCGATCGCCGCTGCCGATCCGGCGCCAGCTGCATCCGCCCCGGCGCGAGCGCCGGCGAGCATCGCCGAGTATTGCGCGCTATCGACGCGCGCGAGTGTCGCTCCCGCCGCGACGCGGTCGCCTGCATGGACGGCGAGAAGATCGATGCGCCCGGGGGTGAGCGCGCCGACCGTCGCGCGATGGACGGCGACGAGCGAACCGGAAAAATCGGTCGTCGAAGCGATCGCGCCGCTCTGCGCGACTGCGGTGCGTACCGCAATCGCGGGCGCGGCTTGCTTCGTCGAGTTTCCCCCGCCGCACGCGGTGAGGGAGAGCGAGAACGCTACTGCGAGCGCTGCGGTCGAGCTACGCTTCACGCGTCTTTCCTCCAACGCCCAGCGCGCCCAAAATATTCGACATCATGCACCACCCGGTCAGTGAGGACTGAAGGAGGTTCGCGCCGACGAACGCCGTCAGCCAGAGCCAACGGCGGTCGAGCAGCGAGAGCGCGAGGCTCGCAAGCACGATCGTGCCGGCGATGCCGCGCACGGTTGCTTCGACCTTCCAGCCACGCTCGCGCGCCGGGCACATCAGTGTATCGGTGAAACGCATTCGAGAGACTCCCCAAAAAAAACGGATAGGAACGATCGGATGATACCATACCCCCTAGGGTATTGCAAGACGACGGCCTACGGGGTAGAGTATCGGCATGGCGAAGCAACGAACGGGCGCCCCCGCCGAACTCCATGGCAGCCTCGATGCGACGACCGCCGGCGACGTGCTGACGCGCCTGCGCCGCGTTGAAGGGCAGATTCAGGGGATCGCGCGCATGATCGAACAGGGACGCGATTGCCACGCAATCGCTCAACAGATGGGTGCGGCGAAGGCCGCGCTCGAACGCGCGACCGTCCAGCTGATGACATCGAGCCTCGTGCAGTGTCTCAAACCCGGAAAGAACGGGGCGATCGACCAACAAGAGATCGCTCGGCTTACCGACACCTTCGCAAAAATTCTCGGCTAGCGGCGCTCCGCTGCCCTTAGTGGATCGCGCGCACGCGCATCAATCCGCGCGCGAGGAGTTCGGCGCGCAGAATACCGGGCAAGAGCCCCGCTGCAAGCGGCGGCGTGAGGAGCCGATGCGCCCGCCCCCCGAGCGATCCCTGCGCCGTAGCATGGAATGGCGGGGCGACGGCGTAAGGCCGCTGGCATGAAAACAAGCCACGAATTGACGCTCCGCGGCGTTATCATCGGCGCAATTATCACGCTCTTCTTTACCGCAGCGAATGTCTATCTCGGCCTGAAGGTCGGGCTCACCTTCGCGTCGTCGATTCCGGCAGCGGTTATTTCGATGGCGATCCTGCGCTGGTTTAAAGATTCGAGCATTCAAGAAAATAATATCGTCCAGACCGTCGCTTCCTCGGCGGGGACGCTCTCCTCGATTATTTTCGTGCTACCGGGATTGGTGATGATCGGGTGGTGGACGGGCTTCCCATTCTGGGAATCGTTCTCCGTCGCCGCACTCGGCGGTATCCTCGGCGTGATGTACACCATCCCGCTCCGCCGCGCGCTCGTGACGAACTCCGATCTCCCCTACCCGGAGGGCGTCGCCGCAGCCGAAGTCTTGCGCGTCGGCGCATCCTCGAAAACCGGTGCTGCGGAGGGGATGGCCGGACTGGTCGCGATTATCGCCGGCTCGATCGCATCGGCGGCATTCGCCGCGGTCGTCGCGACGCGCATCTTTATCGGAGAGTTCGATGCCTATCGCCGCTTCGGCCATGCGACGACCGGTATCGGCATCTCGCTCTCCCTCGCGCTCGTCGGTGCGGGGCACCTGATCGGCTTGAGCGTCGGGCTCGCAATCCTTGCGGGCATCGTGATTGCGTGGGGCATCTTGGTGCCGATTCTGACGACGATTCATCCCGCGGTCGGCGGGACGCCGATGGATGTCGCGATGGCGGCGTGGTCGCACGACGTTCGCTTTCTCGGCGCGGGCGCGATCGGCGTCGCCGCGATTTGGACGCTCCTGAAATTGCTCGCGCCGGTGCTTGAGGGCTTACGTGGCGCCCTCGCCGCGGCGCGGACGCGCAAAGAGGGACGCGCACAC
>JABEUW010000205.1 GCA_013043945.1 Vulcanimicrobiota bacterium
CGCGCTCGACGGTAAACTCGAGATCCTGCACATCTTTGTAGTGCCGTTCGAGCCGACGAGCGATCTCCACGAACTGATCGTAGACTTGCGGTTGCCGTTTTTTGAGATCGGTGATGCGTTCGGGGGTCCGAATCCCGGCAACGACATCCTCGCCCTGCGCGTTGCGCAGGTACTCGCCGAAGAGGAGGTTCTCGCCGGTGTTCGGATCGCGAGTAAAGGCGACGCCGGTTCCCGAATCGTCCCCCATGTTGCCGAAGACCATCGCCATGACGTTCACGGCGGTGCCCCAATCGTCGGGAATACGATTGTAACGACGATAATCGATCGCGCGCCGCGAGTTCCACGAGGCGAATACCGCAGCGATCGCGAGGCGCAACTGTTCGTTGACTTCTTGCGGAAAGGTGCGTCCAGCCTCGCGTTGCACGATGCCCTTAAATTCGGCGACGAGTTCACGCCACGCATCGGCGTCGAGTTGCGGATCGGATTTCACTCCGCGCGTCAGCTTTGCGCGGTCGATCGCTTCTTCGAAATGATGCTTTTCGATATCGAACACGACGCCGGAGAACATCGCGATAAAGCGGCGGTAGGCATCCCAGGCAAAGCGCTCGTTCGAGGTACGTGCGGCGAGGCCGAGCACCGTTTCATCGTTGAGCCCCAGGTTGAGAATCGTGTCCATCATGCCGGGCATCGAGGCGCGCGCGCCCGATCGCACCGAGACTAATAACGGATCGCTCGCATCGCCGAAGCGCTTACCGATGCGCTGCTGCAACGCTTCCATCGCGGTGTCGATCTCGGCATCGAGCCCATCGGGGAAACGATCGCCGGCGGCAAAGTATTCGACGCAGGCGCTCGTAGCGATTGTAAAACCCGGCGGCACGGGGAGCCCGGCGCGCGTCATCTCGGCGAGGCCGGCACCCTTTCCGCCGAGGAGATCGCGCATCGACGCATCGCCCTGCTCGAAGGTGTAGACGTAGCCCATGCTACCGCGCGGCTCCCGTCATCGCGCCGTGCAGATAGCCGACCAACGCATCGATCGCAACGCGCTCCTGCGTCATCGCATCGCGGTCGCGAACGGTCACTTTCCCGTCCTCCAACGAATCGTAATCGAAGACGAGGCAGTACGGCGTGCCGATCTCGTCCTGACGGCGATAGAGTTGGCCGATATTCCCTTCGTCGTATTGCGTCCGAAAGAGCGGGCGCAACGTCGCCTCGATGCGTTTCGCTCCTTGGACGAGTTCGGGCTTATTGCGCGCGAGTGCGAAGACCGCGACTTGCACGGGAGCGATCTGTGGGTGGAAATGGAGCACGACGCGTTCGCTGCTCTTCCCATCGGCACCGGTGATGACTTGCTTCTCGTATGCGTCGACGAGGAAGGTCAACGTCGTGCGGTCCATTCCCGCCGAGCTCTCGATCAGCAGCGGGGTGTAATGTTGCTTTGCCGCTTCATCGAAGAAGCGCAAATCTTTCCCAGAGAGCGCCATATGTGCGTCGAGATCGTAGGTGCCGCGATGCGCGATCGATTCGAGTTCGCCCCATCCCCATGGGAAAAGGTACTCGACGTCAACACCGGCCTTTGCGTAATGCGGCCGCTCCTGCGGCGTCAATTCGTAAAAGCGGAGTCGCTCCTCGGCGATGCCGTAGCTCGCGTACCACGCCTTTCGGCGGGCGACCCACTCTTGGAAGATATCCATATCGCGCCCATCGTCGGGAACGAAATACTCCAGCTCCGCTTGTTCGAACTCGCGTACGCGGAAGGTAAAGTTTCCGGGCGTGATTTCGTTGCGAAACGATTTTCCGATCTGCGCGATGCCGAAGGGCGGTTTTTTACGCGCGCTCTGAAAAACGTTTTTGAAATTGACGAAGATGCCTTGCGCGGTCTCGGGGCGGAGATAGGCGCTCGAAGCGCTATCCTCCATCGGGCCGATCTGCGTGCGCATCATCAAATTAAAGTTGCGCGGTTCGGTGAAGCTCGCCTTACTACCGCAATCGGGGCACTGATTCGGATCCTTGAGGTGATCGAACCGGAAGCGATGTTTGCACACCTTGCAATCGACGAGCTTATCGTGGAAAGCGTCGACGTGCCCGGAGGCCTTCCAGGTGAGCGGGTGCATGATGATCGAGGAGTCGAAGCCGACGACATCGTCGCGCAATTCGACCGTATCGCGCCACCAGGCATTCTTCACGTTCCGTTTGAGGACCGAACCCAGGGGGCCGTAATCCCAAAAGCCGTTGATGCCGCCGTAAATCTCGCTACTCTGAAACATGAAGCCGCGCCGCTTGGCGAGCGCGGTAATGTCGTCCATCGTTACGCGGACATCGTTGCTACCCATAGGGGCGACTAGGTTTCTCAGCCGGTACCTAAAACCCTCACCTCCCAGGCTTCTGGGCAAGGCCACCCCTCCTGCGGTCGAGGCGATGGGCGATCTCGCCATCCGAGAGCGCCTGCTTCGAGGCGCTGCGGGGAGAACCGCCCTAGAACAATGGTAAGCTGCAGGCTCTCTCGTTTCCAGGAACCGCGCGATCGCCGATCACCTCGATGAGCGAGATGCCATTCTTATCGAGGATCGTCGGAATGAACGATTGCTCGCGCTCCACGCGCGCTCCGAAGGCGAGAATCGGCTCTGCCCCCATCAACTCGGCCTCATAACGC
>JABEUW010000206.1 GCA_013043945.1 Vulcanimicrobiota bacterium
GCCTTATACTGCGCGCTCGCGGCGTCGTAACCGACCTGTGCGGCCTTCAAGCTCGCCTGCGCCTGGTCGAGCGCCGCCTGCGCCGCTGCGACCTTCGCGATCGCGCTGCGAACGTCGCTCTCCACTTGAAGTCGCGAGAGCGTGATGCCGGCCTTCGCCGCATCGGCCTGCGCCGCCGCGACGGCGACGTTGTAATTGGTCAGCCCTTGGTCGAAGATCGGAACGGTCAGCGTCGCTCCCAACGATTTCGTTTGCACCGGAATGCCGTTGAGACCGCTCTGATAGCCGTCGCTCGCATTGGCATTCACCGACGGGAACTTCGTCAGCCGATTGAAGCGCACGTTTTCCTTCGCGGCTTGGTAGTTATTGAGCGCCGCGAGATAGTCGGGGCGCATCAGCAGCGCGCGTTTGAGCGCGCGGTCGTAAGGAAGAACCGTGAATTTCGCGGCCGGCGCGGTGAGCGAGCTCGCCGTGTTGTCGATCGGTTCGATGAGCGCGTTCGCATCGAGCCCCAGCGTCGTCGCAAAGGTCGCTTGCGCGGCGATGCGCGAGCCCTGGTCGGTGACGCGTTGCAAGCGCGCTTGCGCGGTGAGCGCCCGCGCCGAGTAGAGATCCGAGGGCGCCGCGGCACCGACGCGAATCTGCGCCCGAACGAGCCGCTCTTGGGTGAGATATTGCTTGACGATCTGTTCGTCGACGCTGACCGTGCGATCGGCGAGCAATACGCCGTAATAGGCTTGCGCCACGGTGTAACCGAGTTGTTGCAACGAGCGAATGAGCGTGTCGCGCCCCGCAACTTGTCCGGATTTTGCAACGTGGATCCCGGCGATCACGCGCCCGCCATCGTAGATGAGCTCGCTGAGTTTGAGCCCATAATTCACGCTATTATAGATGCCGTTCGGCGTACCGAGGCCACCGCCAACCCCGCCGATCGTTCCCGACGAAAACGTACGCGTCGCCGCAGCGCTTCCCGAAATCGATGGGAAGACCGCGCTCTTGGCGACATCGAATTTTGCGAGTGCTTGAGCGTAGGTCGCGCGGGCCTGCGCCAACGTCGGCGACTGAGCGACCGCGATCGCCACCGCCTGTACCAGCGTAACCTTCGTCGGCACGCCGGCCTTTGCGACCCGCGGCGCAATGAGATCTTGCGTCGTCGCATGCGCCGGCGCCGGTAAAGCGAGGCCCACCATCGCGACGAGGAGCGAGAGTACGGAGACGCGCGTTGCGATGTGGCTCACTGCGCACCGCCGGAGACCACGCGAACCGGGCTTCCGTTTCGTAACGAATCGGGGCGCGTGGTAATGACGCGCTGGCCGACCGAGAGCCCGGAGAGAATCTGCGACTCGGTATCGGTCTGGAGGCCGACTTTGACGGCGACCTGTTTCGCCTTGGTGCCCTCGACGACGAAGACCGCGTTACCGTTCTGAACGCTGGCGATCGCCGAGCGCGGGACGATCAGCGCGTGGGTGGCGCTCTGCTTCGCGAGTTGCGCCGTCACCAACATGCCGCCGCGAAGCAGCTCGCCGGGGTTGTGCATTTTCACGCGAGCGAGATAGGAAAGCGTTCCGTTCGTCGGCACCGCATTGACCGCACTGAGGCGCGCGTGAAAGACGCGACCGGGCAACGAGGTCGTGGTAAAGGTCAGCGGCGTTCCGACGTGCGCGTACGCGAGGTCGCCGTCGGGAACGTTCACGTTCACCCACACGAGATCGATGCGCGAGACCTGGAGTGCCGGCGCCGCCGGCGAGGCCATCGTGCCGGGGTCCATCATACGTGCGGTCACCACGCCGTCGAAGGGCGCGTAGAGCGCGGTCTGTCCGATCTGCGTCCGGATGAGATTCGCCTGCGCCGCCGCCGCTTGTGCCGCCGCCTGCGCCGCTTTCACCGATTCGGCATTCGAGGGATTCGCCTGTGCATTCGCGAGCGCGGTGTTGTAATTACCTTGCGCGCCGGCGAGCGCGGAGCGCGCCGCTTCGAGCGCTTGTTGCGAAAGATACTTTTGGTTGTAGAGCTGCGTATCTTGGTTGAAAACGAGTTGCGCGTTCTCGAGAGCGGCCTTAGCGCTCGAGAGTGCCGCATCGTTCGCTTGGTTGCGAGCGGGGAGGTCGATCTGCTGGCCGCGAGCATCCGCCTGCGATTGCATCGCGGTCGCTTCGGCGGCGCGCAATTGCGCCTGCAACGTCGAGGGGTCGATTCGCGCGAGCAGTTCGCCCTTGGTGACGCGATCGCCGACGTTGACGTAGACCGCCGAGACCGGCCCCGACTGTTGGAACGAGAGGGTCGAATTTTCGTAGGGGGCGACCTGCCCGTCGAGGGAGAGGTACGTGGCGATTGGCCCCGCCGTGACGGGAGTCGCCTCGACGTCGAGCGGAATCGGCGCGCGCGCGCCCTTGGCCCCGCAGGCTGCGAGGAGGACGGCGACCATCGCCGCCGTGATCGTCATACGGATTGGACCGGGCATAGCTCTCCTATTGAAGATCGTGAGGTCGTCGTTCTCCATATACACCACAAACCTGAGAATTGATTCATGGCTTATCGACAAGCGGGGGATTTTGCTCGGGGCACAAACTAGAGAACCCCGCGCTATGTCCAAAAACATCCTCCTCGGTCGATCCCATAGCTTCCAGTGCCGCGTCGAGGAGTGGATGACCGCGCATAAGGCAGGCAATCCCGGAGTCGAGGTACTCTCGACCGCAATGCTGGTCGACCTGGTCGAGCGTGCGGCGCTCGCTTGCTTGGAGGGAATCCTCGCTCCGGGGCAGATCTCGGTCGGGACCCACATCGAACTCGAGCATCGACGCCCCGTCCCCGTCGGCTTCCTGGTCCGTACCGAGGTGGAGGTAGCCCTCGTCGACGGGCCGCGCGTGAGCTTCGCCGTACGGGCGTTCGATGAGTCCGATGCGGTCGCCGAGGGCACCCACGAGCGCTTTATCATCGACCGCGAGCGTTTTGAAGCGAAACTCGACGAAAAGCTCGATTAAATTCCTCCTCGTAAGAGGGTGGTGCCGCCTCAGGCAGAAGTGAGGGGAGACGGTTCTTCGGGGGCCCCGTCGTCGGCGAAGGCCGGCTACGGGCTCCTGGCGTTGTTCAAAGGACGACGTTTAACGAGGAAACCGAGGCATCTTTACGACTCTCTCACCTATCGAGGAGGATACTTTGAAGCGACTGAGCACCGGAGTCCTAGCAACGCTGATTGCAGCGTTCTGTGGGCTCAATGCGGTCGCAGCTCCCTCCGGCGCGTCGCATGGAAACATTGGCAACAAAGCGATCGTAGCGGATATGGGCTCGACCAATGCGGCTCCGCCGGCGAACTTCGGTTCTCCGCCGTCGGGGCA
>JABEUW010000207.1 GCA_013043945.1 Vulcanimicrobiota bacterium
CTACGCGCTCGATTCCCTCGCCGACGCCGTCGCTACAGTCTCGGGCAACGGGCAGCGCTGGCGTAAACGTACCGCGCCCCCGGAATTGCAGCGGCACGACGCTGCAGCGCACGGCGATCTCGCCGACGTGCGCGGACAACTCGCATCGAAGCGTGCGCTCGAAATCGCGGCTGCGGGCGGACACAACTTGCTCTTCGTCGGCCCGCCGGGATGCGGAAAGACGATGCTGGCGCGGCGCCTGCCCGGCATCCTCCCGCCGATGACGCTCGACGAAGCGCTCGACGTCACGAAAATTTACAGCATCGCCGGCGTCTTGGGGAGCGAACGGGGGATCGTGCGCGTGCGCCCATTTCGCTTTCCCCACCATACCATCAGCCATGCGGCGCTCGTCGGTGGAGGCAGCGCTGCACGCCCCGGCGAGATTTCGCTCGCCCATAACGGCGTGCTCTTTCTCGACGAACTTCCGGAATTTTCGCGCAGTACGATCGAAGTATTGCGCCAACCGCTCGAAGAAGGCGTCGTCACGATCGCGCGCGCCTCCGGAAGTTTTTGCTATCCGGCGCGCTTTCAACTCGTCGCTTCGATGAATCCCTGCCCGTGCGGCTTTCGCGGCGTACGGAACGCGGAGTGCCGCTGCGACGATGCTGCGGTCGCTCGCTATGCCAACAAGTTGTCGGGGCCGCTCCTCGACCGCATCGATCTTCAGATCGAAATCGCCCGCGTCCCATTCGACGATATGGTTCGGCGCGAGGCGGCGGAAGCGTCGGCGCAGGTTCGCCTGCGCGTGCTCGCCGCGCGCGAGCGGCAAGTGCGCCGGCTCGCGCACCTCGGGCTCAGCGCGAATGCCGATATCCCGGCCGCTGCGGTGCGCACGCTCTGCGCGCTCGACGGTGCGGCGCTCAAACTCATGGAACGCGCGAGTGCGAAACGGCAGTTCTCGGCGCGTGCCGTCGATCGGCTCGCGCGTGTCGCCCGCACGATCGCCGATCTTGCCGGAAGCGAGCACATTGCGGCGGAGCACGTCGCCGAAGCGATCGGGTACCGCAGCCTGGAACGTCTCGTCAGCGCGGGATGAGGGAACGGTGCGTTCTTGCGAATTGCTCTCGTTGACATCTTGATGCCTAAACTTTATCATCATGATGTGAGAACCACCCTGACGCTCGACGATGACATCGCCCAAAAGCTCGCCGACGAGGCGCGCCGGACGCATCGTAGCTTCAAAGCCGTGGTCAACGAGACGTTACGGCTCGGCCTTCTGCACCAACGCTCGCCTTCTCGGCAACCCTTTCGCGTTCGTGCGCGCCGCTTGGGTCTTCGCGAGGGGATCGATCCCTCAGATATCGAGGGCCTGCTCGATCGTCTCGACGGGGCGGCGCGCCGTTGAAATTGCTCGATGTCAATCTGCTTACGTACGCGTACGATTCTTCGTCGCCGCTGCACGAACGTGCGCGCTCGTGGTTTGAAGCGTGCTTTCACGATCCCGAGCCGATCGGGTTTCCGCTCTCGACCGTCGTCGCGTTTTTACGGCTCGTGACCGATACGCGCGTCTTCGAGCGCCCGTTCGACGCTCCGTCGGCATGCGCTATCGTCGATGAATGGCTCGCCCAACCCTCGGCTCATCTCCTCGTTCCGAGTGCTCGCCACTGGGAAATTCTTCGTGGGCTCTCCGTCGAGGCGCACGTTCGCGGTCCGCTGGTCCCCGATGCACATCTTGCCGCCTACGCAATCGAAAACGGCGCGACACTCTACACCCACGATCGCGACTTTCTACGTTTCCAACGGCTCCGCGTCGAATTTCCGCTCTCGTAACCTCGATGGCGCTCGCGCGATTTTACGCCGGAGAGGCCGGAAGGAGGCTGCGAATCTGCGCGGCGAGATCGTCGAGATTCACCGCTCCTTTTTGTAAAATGCGCGCGGGGCGGCCTCCGAGCCGCTCGGATTCAGCCGGCGAAACGTCTTTCGCGGTGAGCACGATAATGGGCACCGTTCGCCAGTCCTCGCGCTGCCGTATCGCGGCCACGAACTCGAAACCGTCCATCACCGGCATCGTCAAATCGAGCAAGATCATATCGGGTAGCGCTTCGGCCATCCGCTCCAACCCGACTTCTCCATTTTGCGCCTCGATCACCGACCATCCGCTTTTTTCAAGCATACGGCGCATCATCGCCCGCGTCGTCGCGTCATCCTCGACCAACAGGACGTTTCGCCGCCCGCGATACAGTTCGAGAACGGAAATGAGTTCGTTATGATCGACGGGTTTGGAAAGATAGTGGGCCGCCCCTAAGGCAAAGGCCATCTGGGAGTCGCCTAATACCGAGACCATAATAACGGGAATACGCGCGAGCTTGGGATCGGCCTTGAGACGGCTAAGAGCCGCCCAACCATCCGTGCGCGGCATGATTGCGTCCAACGTGATGATCGAAGGCTCGAGCTCTGCGGCCAGGCGCAACGCTTCTTCACCGTCGTGTGCCGTAGCGACGCGGTATCCGCACGTTTCCAAGCTCCGTTGGAGCATATCGCGCGCCGCAGGATCGTCGTCGACCACGAGCGCGAGGGGGCGAGAATCGAGCCTCGCTTCCCCGGCGCCGTCGGAACTCGTCGCAACATTCGCCGTTTCATCCCGCGCGGCGATCGGCAGCCGCATGGTAAAGGTGGAACCCTCGCCCAACGAACTCTCCACGAATACGTCGCCACCCATCATTCGGCAGAACTTTCGCGTGATGGCGAGCCCGAGCCCGGTTCCACCGTATTGGCGCGTAATCGATGCATCCGCTTGCGAAAATGCCTCGAAGAGCCGAGCGAGTTGTTCGGGAGTCATGCCGATACCACTATCCTCGACGGCAAAATCGATCCAGCTGTCGACGGTGGTAACGCGAAGCCGTATAGTTCCCTCCTTCGAGAATTTGCATGCGTTGCTCAACAAATTCAGCAGCGATTGCCGCACCTTCATGAGGTCGGCGCGAATCGTAGGAATATCCTCCGGGCACTCGAGCACCACCGCATTCGAATTTTTCTTCGCAAGCGGAGTGATGGTCGAGACGACATCGCGAAGCATCGCCGAGACTTCGATCTCCTCGAGACTCACCGTCATTTTTCCGGCCTCGATTTTCGAGAGATCCAGAACGTCGTTAATCAGCCCGAGCAGGTGCTTCCCGGCGGAGCGAATTTTTTGACTGTCGTCGACCATACGCGCCTCGCCCATCTCCTCCAATTCCTCGGCGAGCATCTCGGAATATCCGATAATTGCGTTCAACGGAGTACGCAGTTCGTGGCTCATGTTGGCTAAGAAGGCACTCTTGGCCGTGTTGGCTTCTTCTGCGGAGCGCTTCGCAATAGTCAGTTCGTTCTCGAAGCGCTGACGTTCGGTAAGATCGTGTATGATCTCGATCGCGCCGATCATGCTCCCGTCTCCATCGTAGAGCGCCCGAGCGCGGGCCTGAATGTAGAGCGTATGATCGATAAACGGGAAATCGATTTCGACCTCTCCGGAAAGGACGCCGCCATTCTCGCGACGCAACCACGCATAGTTTTTCGCCAGTTCGTCCTCGGGTTTATCGATGAGGTCGATGACGATCGGTCGGCGTTCGCCGTAGAAGGGGATGGCGTACTCGTGGTCGCCTTTCCCGAGCATCTTCTCGGCTTCCACACCCGTCATCGCCACGAGCGCCTTATTCCACGCCACGACCTTGCGCTGGTTGTCGATAACGAAAGCGGCATCGGGGAGTGCGTCGATGACGCCGGATAACCGAAGATTCGAGGACTCCATCCCCTTTTCGGCTTTCCGACGCTCGGTTTGGTCGCGGATCGTCTCGATCGCGCCGATGACGTTGCCTTGCAAATCGCGCAAGAGCGCGGCGCTACCCTCGAACCACATCTCGCGGTGCGGCCACCGAATATATCCGTCACCAAGCAATGCGTCGCCGACCCGCCGAACGTGGTGGTACTGCGAAATTTCTTCGTCGGGGGAGAAAAGCAGATCGATGAGAATCGGGCGCCGTTCTCCGTAAAACGGAATCGCGTATTCGTAGTTCCCTTTGCCGAACATCTTTTCGGCCTTCACGCCGGTCATAATTTCGGCGGCCCGGTTCCACGCGGTAATAAATCCTTGCGTATCGATCGCGAACGTCGCATCGGGCAGATTATCGAGGATGGCGGCGAGTTGGTGTCGTTGCTCCTCGAGCGCCTCAGCTGCCCGCTTGCTGTCCGTAATATCGAGCATCCAAACCAATACGCCGGGCGAACCTTCGTAATCGCCGGGCAAAAAGCTCGCCGAGATATCGCGAACCTCTCTCCGCCCGGGAGCGTACATTTGTATCTCCACATCTCGAACGATGCCGCCCTCGGCGACGCGCGCCGCTATGGCATCGCGCTCGATAGGATCGACGTAGAGATCGCGGCTCGAAGAACCGACATGCACGTCGATCATTTCGTGCAAGCGCGCATTTGCAAAACGTACGATGCCGTTCGTCGAGATGCCGACGCCGACCGGCGCGGTATCGAGAATCGATTGCATTCGCCGGAGATCTTCAACCGTCGACATCGTTATGCTCCCTCTGCGAGGAGAAACGTCTCCGCCTCGCCCTTGCCCTTGATGTTGATGCGCCCGCGCGATTCTACTCGAAAGCCTTCCCCTAAGCGCCGCGCCGTCTCCGAAGACATGTGAATGCGCCCGGGAATACCGTGGGATTCCATGCGGGAGGCGACGTTGACGGTGTCGCCCCAGACGTCGTAGGCAAACTTGTGCGCCCCGATGACGCCCGCCACTACCGGCCCCGAATGGAGGCCGATCCGAATATGGAAATCGTGCCCGCTCTCGCGGCGAACCTCTCGCGTCGCAGCCATGAGCGCCTGCGCGAGCCGAACGCTCGCTTCGGCGTGATCGCTTCGAGGTTCGGGAAGCCCGGCGGCGGCCATGTACGAATCGCCGATCGTCTTGATTTTTTCGATGCCGAAGCGTTTTGTCGCCTCATCGAAGGCGGAGAAAAGTCGATTGAGTGCGTCGACGAGCACTTGAGCGCTGATCGTACTCGACAAAACGGTAAAGCCGACGACGTCGGAAAAAAGAATCGTCACGTCTTCGAAGCGATCGGCGATCTGCAACTCTCCGTCGCTCATTCGCTTGATGATTTGTTCGGGAAGAATATTGAGCAACAGCCGTTCGCTCGTACGCTTCTCTTCCTCGATTTGCTGTAAATACAACCGTTCGCGATCTCGAGCCTGTTTTCGCTCCAATAGAGCGTCGACGCGAACCGACAACAGCGTTGGATGGACGGGTTTGGGAAGGTAGTCGTCCGCGCCGGCTTCGATACAGCGAACGACCATGTCCATTTCGTGAAGAGCCGATACCATAATGACCGGAATGCCGGCGAGGTCGGGACGCGCCTTGAGGCGCGCGAGAACTTCGATTCCGCTGAGCCCCGGCATCATCAAATCGAGCAGCAGCAGGTCGAAGGGCGTTCGCTCGAGCGATGAGAGGGCCTCGAAGCCGTCGCGAGCGACTTCCACGCGGTGCCCCTCTTTATTCAAGCGTCGAGCCAGGAGGTCGCGGTTGGATTCGTTGTCGT
Source organism: Vulcanimicrobiota bacterium (assembly GCA_013043945.1). Lineage (GTDB taxonomy): Bacteria > Vulcanimicrobiota > Vulcanimicrobiia > Vulcanimicrobiales > Vulcanimicrobiaceae > JABEUX01. The sequence continues at coordinate 5,565 of JABEUW010000207.1, forward strand.
CGACGACCAAAACGTACCCGGGCAGCGCCTTACGCCGGATACTCTCCGAAAGCGGCCGAATCACCGATTCGAGGTGGGCGACCATCGTCGAAGCGTCGGCCTCCGGCATCGATCCGAACGGCGCGCTCTCCGTGCGCGTAAAATCGACGATGGCTTCGAGCCGATTCAATAACAACGTCGTTTCATCGAGGAGCTTCGAAAGATCGGCGAGGAGGGCGGAATCCGACGCGTCTTCGATCAGCATCTCGCTATAGCCCTTGATGGCGTTCAACGGCGTGCGGAGGTCGTGCCGAATGGTCGACTGCGCACTCGCGAGCTCGGTTCCCTCCAGCAGGGCGACGCTCGCCTCGGGATCGAGCAGGCGGTCGGAGAGTTCGTAGAGGAGCTGCGCCGATGCGTGGATGCGCCCGAGATCGGAGATCACTTGAAGATCGCGCCCCGGCGCCTCGTCGCAGAGTATCTCGCAATACCCGACGATCGCGGTGACGGGAGCCATCAACTCCTGGCGTATGTGGGCCAAGAGCGCATCGCGCGTCCACCGCCCATCCTCTTTCACGGAACTAGAACGACGGCTTCGTGGTGCCCAGCAGTCTTTCGATTTTCTCGAGCAGACGCGGCAATTCGATGGGTTTCGTATCGTAATCGTCACAACCGGCACCGATGGCTCGGTCGAGATCCCCCGTCATCGCGTGCGCCGTCAGAGCGATGACCGGGATTCCTTTCAGCACGTCGCTCGCTTTTATGCGACGCGTCGCCTCCCATCCGTCGACCTTCGGCAGGTCCATATCCATCAGGATGATATCCGGAGCCTCGGAGCCCGCCATAGCGACTCCTTCTTCGCCGTCGACGGCGATCACGACGTCGTACCCCTTACGAAGCAACCGCCGCGAAAGCATATCTCTGTTCATTTCGTTATCTTCAATAATCAGAACTTTCACTTGCGATACCCCATCGACGCATACTCCAATTCGGCGATCGTGCCTAAAATCGATACCACTTGCTAAGTGGCACCAGCACTCTACAAATGGATCGCTTCGAAATTCTATAATGCTGTGCCGGTACGAGCTTTCCTATCACGTCGAAACGACCGCTTTTGCAACCGGTATGTTTGTCGTATAAAAATGGGTATTTTGTATCATGCTGCTCCGACGGGGCGGCGCGCCGGAGAGGCGAGTGCCGAAGCGGCACCCGCAAACGCGACTAGTCGTGCAGGATGACGTTCAACAATGAGCTGTGGACGTGCATCTTCCCGTTGTATTCGATAAATCCTAATTTGCGAAATTTATTCAAAAAGAAGCTCACGCGGGATCGCGTCGTGCCGATCATCTCCGCGAGCACTTCTTGGCTGATATCGGCGATAATTTCTTCCGGTTGTCCCGGTTTGCCGAAATTCGCCAATAACAATAAGATGCGCGCCAGGCGTTTTTCGCTCGAGTTAAAAAGTTGATCGATGAGATCTTCTTCGACGCGAATGTTCCGCGTCAACAAATGCTCGATAAAGCGGGCGGAAAACTCCGGCTCTTCGTGCAACGTCTGCGTCATCGTCGCCTTCGAAACCTTAACCAGCGAACAATCGGCCAATGCCGTCGCGCTCGCCATACGCCGTTGCTGCGCGGTCAAGCACCCTTCGCCGAAGAAATCGCCGGCCTTAAAGACCGCGATCACCGCTTCTTTGCCGGCGGGCGAGAGCACCGAGAGTTTAATCTTTCCGCTCTGCACGTAATAGACCGAATCGGCGATGTCGCCTTGTGCGAAGATCTCCGCACCTTTCGCATAGGATTCAATCGCTCTTCCATCGCCCATAACGGCGAGGAATTCTTCAGATGAGAACGGGGGTTCCGCATCGCCATTTTTTTCGGGCGGCGTCGTGGTGACTTTTTTTTTCATCGAACTATCAATCTTCGGGTGCTTCCCAAATATAGCACTCGCTCGCGTATTGCGCGACCGTCGGCTGGGGGTATTCGGCAAGGGGGTGAGGGGGCGTGGCGACGACCCGCTTGCTTTCGCTGCGGGCCGTCGCGGTTGAGCTGGAAGGGCGGGGCGCCGTGGTTCCGCGCCTTAATTACCGCCGGGGTTGGTGATGAGCGAACCCCCGGCGATGGGGATTGAAACGGCGCCATCGCCCAGGGTGGTGCCACCTGCGAGTGCTCGGCCAGTGAAGGTCGACGCATTGATCGTGATCGATGAGTAGGCGAGAACATTCCCGTAGAAGGTCTGCCCA
>JABEUW010000208.1 GCA_013043945.1 Vulcanimicrobiota bacterium
ATTATTGCCTGGATCGCACGCGCCGCACTGACGGAATGGAAACTCCGCACCGGGAGCTGGTTACACGCGCCGCCGCTACGGGCCTAGCGTTCCGGCGTTCTTCGGGCGCCCGCCTTTTTTCCCGTTCGCCCTCGCGGCGATGCGCTTCTTGGGCGATGTTTTCGATCCACCGAGCCGTGCGAAATCTCGTACGTTAAAACTATTGAGTACGGAAGAAACGAGTCCCGGGACGTAAATATCAACGTCGATCGACGGAACCGAGAACGAATCTCGATACGGGGAAATAGCAATTTCGCGAAGATCATCCTGCCGCGCGGTTGCGAGTTCGACGATGGCTGCCAGTGGAATTTCCAATCGCGTACCATTTCTAAACCAAAGCAAGAGTGTACGCGCTGGCGTTGCAACCACCGCTTCGAGCGCGCTCGGCGATTCCATTCCTTCGGCGGCCTTCCGTCGCGCTACCGCTATGTCGGCGTCGCTGGGACTTAGGTGCTGGGAGTCCATGGCATTTTCCTCAATTCAGTTTCGATGCGTTCTCGCTCCTCATATAGAATCTCCGCCGCTCGCCGTATTTGAGCATCGGTCATACCGACTGCCGAGAGCAATTCGATGCGATCGGTGTAAACGGCAAATCGCGCTTCCTGTCCATTCTTCCAAACGTGTACGTGCGGAGGAAGGTGGTCGCGAGTATTCACTTTTACGCTGAAACCCTCGCGTCGAAAATGGTCGGAGCCACGTTGTCTATTATAACCTATCGGCTTGGGATAATCAATGTGGGAGAACGTGGAACGCGAAAAATGATTTCTATGAAACGATCTCCCGTACGATCTCCGCTGCGCTCTCAAGGATCTCGGCCGACACAACACCGACCTTCTTCGACCGTCGCGCCTGCCAATCGAGCGACTTGAGCTGATGCATCATGACCGAGCCGGTCACACCGCATTCCTGCGGTAGCGCAATCTCGAAAGCATGCCCTTTGGGCTTGCTGCTCACCGGAGCAACAAAAGCGAGCCCAAATACTCGATTGAAGGAAGTTGTCGAGAGGACGAGGGCCGGGCGACGTTTTATCTGCTCGTGACCAACTTGCGGGTCGAAATCGAGAACAACGATATCACCTCGATCCGGGACGATCATGCGAATCGCTCCGCACCGCGAGCCGAACCGCTGGAAAGCTCAGCCTGTTGCTCGAGTACGGTCGAGAGGCGCTCCTCGAGCCGCGCACGCACCGGTCGTTCGATGGCGATTCCTGTTTCCAAACGACGAATCTGCACGCGGTCGCCTTCGCGAAACCCAAGGTCGCGTGCGAGAGCCGCCGGCAACCTGACGGTGAGGCTGTTCCCATAGCGCGCAATTTTTGTTTCGTTCATGTATACACAAAAGTATATACGCGCTGAGCGCGTGGGGCAATCTCTTGCGGGATCTTTGTGCGGAGGCGTCTACGGCAGCGCTGAGAGCGGCTCGACCGAGAGCCGGCCGTAACCGGCGAACCAGGCAATGACGGCGGTGCCGAGATGCAAAAGCACGTCCCATCCGTAGATCGGTGCGATGCCGAAGAGCGTGTTGGTGATCGGAATCGCTCCGAGGATACCGACGAGCAGATAGAACCAGAAGAGTTTCCGGAAATAGCCGGTCGCGCTCGCGAAGCTTCTCGCGGCGATGAGGCCAAAGATCCCGACGAGCACGTGGATCGCGTCGTGCGCGAGATTGACCGGGAAGAGCCCGAAGAGCAAGCGATAATGCGGATCGAGCGTGACGACGACCGGTGCATCGAAGGGCGCGAGCGGCGCCAGCGCGGGCACGAACGCGAGCCCGCCCACGACGAGGAAGAGAATCCCAAACAAAAGCGAGAGGCGCGGTGCGGTCATGCGCCCGCCTTGCGCAGCAACGCCCCCAACTCCTGGTGTAAGCGGCCATTATCGGCGAGGATGCTGCGCCCATCGAGGCGGTGCGCGCCGCCATCGACCCGGCTCACGCTCCCTCCCGCCTCGGTTACCAAGAGCGCACCGGCGGCGACATCCCACGGAGCGAGCCCGAACTCCCAGAAGCCGTCGAAGCGCCCCATCGCGGTGTAGGCGAGATCGAGCGCGGCCGAGCCGTCGCGCCGCACCGCCTGCGCGCTCTCCGAAGCGGCGGCGAAGCAACGCGCGTTCGTAGAGTAATCTGCCGGATGGAAACCGGTGCAGAGCAGCGCATCGCCGATCCGTCCGATCGGCGAGACGGAGATCGCCGCGCCGTTCCGCAGCGCTCCCGCACCGCGCACCGCCAGAAACGTTTCGCCCATCGCCGGTGCGTGCACGACGCCGACTTCGACGACTCCGGCGCGCTCGTAAGCGATCGAAACGCAATAAAACGGATATCCATGCGCGTAATTCGTCGTGCCGTCAAGGGGATCGATCACCCAGCGTTCCTCGCTCTCCCCGCTGCGAGCGCCCGATTCCTCGGCGAGAATCGCTGCCCGCGGCGTTGCCGCGAGCAAACGCGCGATAATGAGCGCTTCGCTCGCGCGGTCCGCATCGGTAACGATATCGGCGCGGCGCGCTTTCTCGGCGATCTCACGCGGCAGATCCGCACGTGCTAAAAGCAACTCGCCCGCCTCGCGAGCGACGTGCTCGGCGAAACGGGCGAGTTCGGCGATGGAAGCGATCGGATTAATTCGCGACCAGCGTGTAGGTGATAACCGAACTCTGTGCGCTTAAGGATTCTGCCCCAAGTGCCAGTTCGAAGTTTTGCAGTATATCGTATGGCGAACTGCGCGAGGTAATGCTCGTGCCGTTCGCGACCGGTAGCGAACTCGTAGTCGGGATGACGGTGAACGCCGGGAGGCCGAAGGTGATGCCCGCTCCCTGCGACGATCGCGTCGAATCCGTCTGCATTAAGAGCTCGTTGCTTGGGGTACCGGTACTGTTGGCGGGATTATTACTCGCTTGAACCGAGAGATTCCACGTCACCGCAGTCGAGGATTGGATGATAACGCTCGCCCGGACGATATCGCCGAATATGGTCGACGTATTGTTGCTGTAGTTGCCGAGCGTGACGGTGGAACCGGAGAACGAACAGAGCGCGCAGCTCACGTTCGGCGTCGAGCCACCGGGCCCGGGGTTGGTAGGATCGACGACCACCGAGAGGCCGACCGAGAGCTGAACCTGCACTTCATCGTCGGCGATCCAATTTGCACCCCCAACGGTACCCGATGCGAGCGTACAGCTGCCGGCCGTATTATTAATGCAGTAGGTCTGGAATCGGTAGGAATCGCTGGTCGATTGCGGCCCTATTGCTGTAAACGAGACCTTCATCGTGTCGCCGGGTTTGAGAGCGCACGATCCACCGCCGATATCGATCTCGCCATCGGCGCCGGCGGAGGTCGCCGACATCGCAGCGAGTGCGTTGGTGACCGTGCATCCGTCAACGTTCCCCGAGAGCGTCGGAACCGCTCCGGTGACGTGCCAGAAGTTGCCGCTGCTATCGGTTGCGTTGACGCCGTTCACATCGGTTCCCGGAATCCGGATGCGGAATGAGGTGATGTTACTCCCGACCCCCGAGTTGTTGCTCACCGTGTAGGTGTAGGCGTTGCCGTAGGTCGTGCTGGAATTTCCGCCGATCGTCGGTTCCGTATTCGTAGCAACCGCGGTCGCCGTTGGGTAACCGCCCGCCCCGGTGAAGCCGACGCCCGCCGAGATGCTGTTGACGAGGAGTTGGAAGGTCTTGCCGGCGGACCAGCCATTGCCATCGGCGCCATGGGCATAGATGGTGAATGGAACGTTGCCGGTCGTGTTGAGATTCTGGAGCGTGAACTTCATTGTTAGGGATTGCCCCGGCCCCAACGCATTCGTAATGCCGCCGGCGTTACATTGCGGCTGCGGTCGCGTATCGGGACCCGTGAGTGTCGAGCCAACCGGCGGCGGAACCGCGTAGGATTGGTTCACATTGTTACAGGCGCTGAAGATCCAATAGACTTGCGAACCGTTCGCCTGGCTCCCGATATAGCTCCAGCCCGCCGGAGAGACGACGCTGGGATTCCCCGAGGTCGAGAGACTATTTGAGGCCGCCACGACGACGGTGTCGACATAGTCGGGATTGGCATCTGCGCCGAGTGCGGTGTTTTGAAAGATGACGTTCTCGGATGAGCTCGATCCCGTTCCAACCGTAGCTGGCGAGAAATACGCCGACATCAACGCGGAGTTGAGGCTAAACTGGGCGTATGCGAGGCTATCGACCGATGCATTCGCCAAGCCGTTGAGAATGGGGACGGTGGTCGTTCCCGTCGGCGTGATGACGAAAAATGAACCGCCTGCCGAGAGCAGCGCCCAATCCGAATATGGATTTCCGCCCGGCCCCGGGTTGACATCGAGGTAAAAGGTCTGCGTCGTACCCGGTAAGATACCGCCGTAACCGTAACCGATACCGTAGTAACTCTCATCGGTAAAACAAACGTAGGACGACGGGACGGTCTGGACGGCGTTAGCACAACCAGTATCGGGAAGCCAATAGTCTACGTTGAAGTTTGGGTCAACCTGATAGATTTCCAGGTTATTGGTTCCTTGCCAATAGCCACCGCCGAGTGCGAGCTCGTAGATGGTCGATGGAGAGTTATTCTTGATCGTAAAGCCGATGATATCGAAACGATTGGTGTTCACGGAGTACGGAGAATTTCGTTCGTACTGCGCATTCGTGGTATGCGGGTCGAAGAAATGTGCCTCTACGTCCTGTGGAGCACCGGAAGTGTAACTTGGACTATAGACACCGGCGAGAGCGACGCTCGCCGTTGCTCCAGAGCTGCCGATCGAAATATACGCTGGAGCGTATGCCGTAAATGCGCTCGTGCTCGACCAGGCGAGGCCGTGCGTCGGCAGCACCGAGGTCAGCATTTGGCAGGTCCCGTTCGTCGAACAGACGCTGCCCGCTTGGTCGGTCACCACGACGTTCGAAAGTGTGATCGACGCGTTGGGCGCGAACTGCTCGCCGGGGCTCGTCGGGTCGATCTCGATCGCGCACTCGTCCCGTGGAGCGCCAGCGCCACCAGTATTTGCGCAGAGATCATTCACCTTCCAAGCGTTGCCGTTGGAATCGTTCACCGTCGCGCTACAGCCCGCCTCGCACTGAGCGAGCGTGTGGCCGGAGAGGAGTATCGTTTCGCCGTAGCCTCTGGTTTTACTGACGTTCGTACCGAAGTCGACCCCGGTCGAGAAGGCGATCTTCGCAAACGAATCGCTATTATCGACCCCCCCGAATTCAACCGGGCTGCTATTCGTAAAGGTGAGATTGGTCGTGGCACTACCGCCCGCATTCGGTATCGTCAGCGTAATGCCGCCGCCGGTATAGGTCGTCGAAACATAATAGCCCAATATTTGGAAAACTTGCGAGGCATAGACCGACTTCGAAACGGTGTCGTAGAGTTGTGCCGTAAAGCTTCGTGGAACGTAGCTGCCTGGGGCGAGCGCCGCAGTCGCCCCGCCTGTCTGCGGGTTCCTCAACGAACCAGTCTGGAACTGGAACGTATGCGAGAGATTTCCCCCACCCGTGGCATTCGCATTCCACAACGTCTGACCGCTCGGATCGGTGATCGTCCACGTGTACGTGGATGAGGGAGCGAGAAGCACGCTCTCCGTTAATCCCGATGTCGATTGGTCGGTTGGGCCATCCCACGCGAAGGCCGTTGCGGCGGTCGGGACGGGAAGCGGGCGAGGTGAAGGATTCGCGTTGGCTCCATCGGGCGTCAGCAACATTGTTTGGCCGCTCGAACCGGTCACCGAGATCTGAACTTGGGCGAGCCGCTCGTTTTGCGTCTTATCGAACAGAACGACCGAATAGGTACCGGCCGCCTGCGTCCCGCTGATACTCCATGTCGCCGAGAGGTTACCGCCCGGAGCCTGCGCGCCGACGGAGAGGTTTGGCTGACAGAGCCCATTCGTCGCATACGACGACTGAATGGGCGCAGAGAAGACGCAGACGGGATTCACCGACGTCGATTCGATATAGACAACGTAGTAATCCGATGGCGTCAGATTCGTTGCATACACGTAGGCGGCGGTGCTCGAACCCGCGGCGAACTGGTAGATCTCTTGGGTGTGAAACGGGTCTTGATAGACCTTTAGATCGTAACTCGCATTCACATTAATATAAACGACGGCGGCCCACTTCCCCTGGGTGACATCGTAAACGGCGAACACATAGACGCCCGCGACCGTGGTTGTCAGCGTGTGACTCCCACCCTGCGGGGCACGGTAGTTCCCTCCGACCGCGGTGGCCGCCGTGCCGTCGGCGACGTTCGGCGCAATATAATAATCGTGGAAGGTGTCGCCGCCGGAGAGCCCGCCCGAGCGCCAGCGCACGGTACAGCCAACGGCAAAATTATCTCCGGTACTGTTCCCGCAGTTTGCGTTGCCGCTCTCGGTAACGACGATCGAGGCACCGGTCGCGGCCTGAATCTGTCGCCTACCCGGCGCGGCGGTATTGGCCATCGTTCGGGCCGGAAGCGGCGGGAGCATGCTCAGAGGCACGAGCGCCCCAGGGAGCGTCGACGGCCCACCCCCAAACGCAGGCGGGAGAGGAGTCAGGGTCGGGCGCGGAATCGGCGGATGAAATGGCGGCATCGGCGGCAGCAGTGGTGGTGGCGTATGCAAGATCGGGACGCCGATTGGCGTTACCGTCGGGTGAGGGACGATTCGCGCCGGAACTCCGCGCCCAAACGCCGTGGCGACGGCGGCGGCGGCGACGATCGCTGCGACGGCTAATGATTGCAGGCGGCGTACGTTCATCAGTAATACAGCGTATAGACCGCGTTGGTGCTATACGTCCCCCCGGAGACACCGATCGGAATAGTCAGCGTTAGATCGACGCAATAGGTTTTTTTGAGGCCATTCGTGGCCACCTCATACCAAACGCCCCCATCATCGGCATAGACATAAAATGGCGTTGCCGTCGCCTGCGGCGTCGTAATATAGGTATTGTTCGCTAACGATTTTCCTGGAAACGTACCGCTGAAATCTTGATAGAGTCCATCTTTCAGATACCAGGTCGCCATCGTCGAATCGACCGTCACGGTATAGGCGCAGGGCACCACGACCGTTGTTCCGGCGGTAGCACTGATCGAAACCGAATTAAGGTTGCTATAGAGCAACGTCCCGAGTGGATTCGGTTGTATGGAGGCCTCGACGCGAACCGCTTTTTGCGTTTGGGCAACGAGATTATTGAGCGAGAGCGCTCCGGCGCGAAGCGCACGTTTCGTATCGATGGAGAACGCCGCCCGAATGTGCGACTCAGTCGTCGCCGTCGGCGCGAATGCCGCCATCCGCGGCGCCGGGGTCACGTTGACGATAATCGTCACGGCGATTTGGTCGCGCTGCTGGATAAACATCGCGAGCGCGACCGCAACCGTAGCGAGCGCGAGAAAGCCCGCAAAGAGCGCGGCGCGACTCGCCCGCTTCATTTCGCCACCACCGTATAGACGATCCAGACGTAATACTGTCCATTGGTCGCCGAATTTGGCGGCTTCAGCTCGTAATCGTAGTAGTACGTCCCGTTTGCAGAGAGGCTCTGCGCGATCGGTGACGGATACGCGATATAGGAGATCGTCGGCGGAGTTGCGTAGCCACCTCCGGTAACCGACCCACTCGTCTTCATAAAGGGCGCGCCCGCCGAAAACCCGGTGTTTGGATCGGAGTTCGCCGTCGAATTGAGATAATAGACCGCCTGAGAGATCGGAACGCTCGTCCCGTCGGTGAGATTATAGAAGTCGGCCGCGCCCTCTCCGTAGATGTTAAAGCCGGTCGCCGAATTCGTTGTGACGTTAATCTCGACGGCGTATTTGTAGAGATAGGTTTTGCCGGCCTCGATGTTGCCGAAGTCGACCGAACCACCGTCGAGCACGGCATTCGGGCCATGCGTCGGGGCAGGTTGCGCGCCAATGACGGCGGGAACGGCTCCGAAACCGCTGTTATAATTCGGCGTCAACGTCATTTTCACGATCGCGTTGGTACGCCACGTCACGACGGTCGAAGCAGTCGACGCAAGGACGGCGACCGGCAGTAACGCCATCAATGCGATGGCGACCCCAATCCTCCGTATCCGTGCCGTTGCTCTGCGTTCCATCGTAGTGACTCCTACCATCCTCCATGAACCCAACTGTTGCCGCCGCGCCGATGAGGCGGGCTAACGAACCGAAAACTTAATGCCGCCAGCGGTATCGGTCTTTCCGTTGTAATCGATCGTTGCGATCGCCTCGTACTCGCCGGGCGGGAGCCGTTTGCCCTGAAGCTCCAGTAAGCGCATCCCACCGCGTTCGACGAGTTGGTTACTGGGAATCGCCACCCGATCGACGATTTTTCCCGAGGTAGTTTGAACGATCAGTTGTCCGCGTATGTAGACGTGTGCGTTCCCGGTATTCTGAAAGAGAACGTGATAGATCCGTCCGAGCGGGTTTGCATAACTTGCCATCCGAACGACTGCACCGTCGATATGCACGGTATCGGGGATCGTTTCGTAGATCTTCGCAGCGATCCGTTCGGAGAAAGCGACGGTCTGCCCGGGTTTGCGCTCCGGCCTCGTCTGGAAGAAGACGATGCCGGCATACTCGCCCGAGAGCGCGTGATTCGAGGGGACTTGGATCGTCAATTGCACTTGCTGCGAGGTATTCGGCTGAATATTGAACTCACGCGGCCGGATCGAGGCCCACCTCATCAGTGAGTTCGGCCTCGAACCCACTTTGGTGAAGACGTAGCTCCCGGCTTGATTCACCGTGAAGTCGACCATCGTCGCCTGCACGTGCGTCGAGTTGAGCCCCGAATTGTGAATCGTGATCGGTATGTTGTACGTCATGCCTCTGGGAATCGAAACCTCGAGTTTCCCCGGCGTCACCTCAAGCCCAAGTTGGAGCGAGCTTGCACGGATCGGCCAGACGAGGAGCGTGAGTGCCGCGAGCGCGCGGAGCGATCGAAGTTTCAGCATCGTGCCCTCTCGCTTCGTTGCGGGGAGGTGAGTCCCCGCAACGAAGCGTGACGCGCCAAGGATCGTACCTTCCCTAGTTCGTGGTCAGGGTGTAGGTAACGGTCACCGACTGCACGCCCGAAGGTGCGTTCGGTGCGATCACCAGCTCGACGTCGCCGCCGAGATTGGTGCCGGTCGTCGCTGCGGTGGTCGAGAGCAGCGTGCCACCCGTGCCGTTCATCGCAAAGTCGCCGGCGGGGCAGGCCGTCGTGCTGACGACCGAGGGGGCTGCCGCACGCGCCGAAGCGGTCGCAGCGAGATTATTCGCCCAGGTTCCGTTCGGCAGCAGGCAGAGCAGGAATCCACTCGCCGGATAGCCGGCGGTCGCCGCTTCGGTGACCGAGTAGCCGAGCGAATCGTTCGTGCCGATCGCTGCGTTGACGGCGTTCAGTTCCATACAGTCCGTGTATTGCGTGATATCGGGGGTCACGTTGCCGAAGTTGATGGTGCCCGTCGTCGCCTCGGTATCGGAGGTTTGGCAGATGCCGGTGCCGGTATTGAGATTGGCGTCGATTGTTTCGGCACTGGTTGAATGGCTGCCGAGCGGCGTGCCATTGTACTGCGTCGTCAGAACGATCGACGCAATCTTTTGCGTGTTCCAATCGATCGTGACCGTCGGAGGGGCTGCGAAAGCCGGGGCTGTGGAGATAACTAACGCTGCGAATGACGCAAGCGCGATAATCCGTTTTGTATTCATGATCCTTTCACCATGCGCGAGAAGTCGCCGTCCTTGGCGGGAGCGAGAACTTTTACGATTGTTGTATCGGTTGCCTGCTGCCGGAACTTTCTCTTTATGGGTCAAGGGGTAGTAAAGATATGGCGCTGATTTTCGTAAAGAATCTTATTGTTACCGAAGTCGCACGGTGAACCGCCCCTCGGCCGTCACGAGCGTTCCTACCATTGGCCGAGTACTGAGCTTCAGCGTAAAGGCGAAGAGGCGGCCGACGATCGGCTTCCCAAGGGTACTCCTCTGCCCGTCTGCCCAGAGGATACGGTCGCCCGGGCGCACATCGGCGAGGAAGCGCGCCCGCACCGTCACGTACTCACCGATCTTCGCTAGCGACGGACTCATGCTGAGGATCGCGATCGGGAGCCCCGGATCGACCGTGATCTCGGCGGGAAGCGGTGCGCGCCCCTTGGCCGCATGCGCGCGCACCTCGAAGCGACCGGCGCTCGTCCCCGTCGGGACGACGAGTTCGCCGATCCAGCGCTTGCGCGCAGCGTCGTAATGCAGCGGCTCGCTCTCTCCGAAGGCGATCGCCGAGATCGAGGCGTCGGCCGGAGCGGCGACCGTGATCTCTGCCGCGCCGCCGGGTGGGAGTCGCGACTCGGAGAGTTCCACCCTCGGACTCACTGATTGCGTTGGGGTGCCGTTGCTGCCAAAGAACGTAAAGAGCACCTTCTTTTTCTTCCGCGAGATCTTGAAGATTGCGCCTTTGTAGCGCTCGCGTGCTTTGAGCGAGATCGTAAGGTCGGAGCTCACCTGCCCGAGCCCCTCGGCGACGGTCTCCGGATCGATCGAGAGCGTATAGGTTCCCGGTGTGAGATCGTCGAGCACGAAGGAGCCGTCGTCATTGGCGATCGCCGCTTCGTTTCCAGGCTCCGCGACGACGTAGGCATTGAGGGCGCCATCCCCGGCAACGTATGGCTTCGGCACATCTTTCGCATAGAGCACGTAGCCCGAGATCGAGCCGAGCGGTTCGGCGGTAAAGGTGGCGTGGGTGAGCTGCCCGCGATTCACGTTCACCTTCTGCGTGAGTTCTTTTTTCGAGAACGCGGCATACGCGGGCACCGAGGTCTCCAGCACCGAGACGGTATGCTCTCCCGGGCTCAGTCGGCCGAAGCCGTAGGCACCGCTCGAATCGGTCTGCGAGTATGCACCGCTATCGACACGCACGAGAACGTTCGCCAACGGCACGCGTTCGCCATCGCGACTGATGCCGTACACATGCCCCGCAATACCTCCAAAATCTCCGACCAGAAAATTCACCTGCGCGCTCTGACCACCCTGAACCGTGAGCGTCACCACCGGCGCATCGGCAGTCAGGCCGCGGGGCAGCGAGGACGTCTCGAGACGCAACTGGTGTTGCCCCGGTGTTACGAAACTGAACTGAAAGTTTCCATTGAGATCGGTGCGCTGCACGTAGCGACCGTCGAGCACGACCATCGCGTTCGCAACGCCGTAGCTTCCGGCACCAACGAGATAGCTTGCCGCCGATCCTGAATCGAGCGTTATCCGCCCACCGATCGTTGCCGGCAAGCGCGGATCGACGCGTCCCTGCACCAACGCCCCGCTGCCAAAGACGAATGGTGCGTTGACCTGCAGGTTGAAGATCCGCGAACGACCATCGACCTGAGGATTCAAGCGATCGACGAGCGATTCGGTACCGTAAGACGCGGTGACCGAAAAAGCAGGCGAGATCTGCCGCGTAACGCTCACGGTCGGAATGCGCGAGATTGCATCGGAGATGGAGTTCTGCGTGAGCATTCGCAAGAAGTTGAACGCCAGCGTCGTCTTTCCAAACGTACGCCCGAACTGCGCGCCGAAACTCCCTTGATGCCCGGCCCCCGTGACCGAATTGGTCATTCGCAGATCCTGATCGGTGAGCGAGAGCGCGAATAGGCCCAAGCGAACCTGAGCCTGAACCGCGCTCTGCGAGGTTCCCGTCGTAGCGATACCCGTTTGAGTAAATCGCCCAACCTGTTCGCCAAGACTGAGAAAACCAAGCCGTCCGGAGAAGGAGAGTTGACCACCCGCAGTCCCATTCCACTGTACCCCCGAACTCGCTGAGAGCCGCTGGTCGAACAGGTTGACCGAGTAGCCGAGACGTCGGGAGAGTTGACCGGTCATAATATAGGAGCTCCGCCGCTGCAAGGTAGCCTCACCATTGAGGAGCGAGCGCTCGAAGGCAAGGTCGAAGGTACTCGTCCCTCCGCGCCCCTGTGAGATGCGACTGATATCGATGAGGCGATCCCCTTCGAGTTGCCCGGTGCCGAAAGCGATGAAATTCTCGGGGATCGTCCGAGCGACGATCGTCCAGAGCGATTTTTGCGGCCCCCAGTCGATCCGCGTCTGTGCAGCAATACCGGCTCCGCCGGGGCTCTGCGAGGAGGCACGGAGCCGCTGGAACGCCGTCTCGAGCGCGATCGAGGTATCTCCACGGCGCTGCGCCGTTCCGGTAAGGAGGGTCAGCGACGAGCCGAGACCGCTCCCTGGGGGCGTCAGGGCGAGACCGTATTCAAAGAGTCGCCCGGCGACGAGCCTCCGTTCGCGCAGACCGTAGAGCCGGATAACGCCTCCCTGGTTAAACAGCGTCGGCCCAGCGAAGGCGGTGATATCTCCACCGTTCGCGGGGAGCGTCAAGAAGGCACCTCGGAGCGTCGCCCCGATGCCGAGTTGGCCGAGTACCGAGAGGCTCTCCGGCCCATACCCGACGGCATAGGTTGGGGTCGAGTAGCTCAGCACCCCGCTCCCAAAGAGACTCGTCGTCGTCGACAGCGTGAAGGGCACTTGCAGATCGAGCGTCGTGTTCCCAGCGCGACGAAAGAGATGGGCGAGCATACCGACGCCGGTCTCGCTCTGCGTTTGGTTGCTCGTCAACGCGGTCGTGCCGGGTGTGGAGCTCGCAGTGCTCGCATAGGTCGACTGGCTCCGGCCAAACGAGAGCGAACCGTTCAGCGAGAACTCGATTGGGCCGCCTCGCGTGTAGCGCGGTTTCGCGGTCGGCTTCGGGCGAGGTGTCGCCGATGGGCTCGGCGCCAGCCCCGGGGAGGGGGACTCGGCGGTGGGCTGCGGCGAGGCCTCGGCGGTCGGCTGAGGTAGCGCCGACTGCCCCAAGTACCCCGCCGCTCCGACGCCGGGCGCCAGGAACGTTAAAGCCAGCGCGGTCAGCGCAAGGGCGGACAACGAGAGGGTAAACCTTTTTCGCTCTGCGATCGGCTTCATCGGGCAAGAATCCTATCGGCTCCCAAAGCCCTCCGGCTTACTCGGGAAGGCATGTTCTTTACCAGGGATTCACCGAGTGAAAAGTAAGTCTTGGGGTGGTTCGGCCGATACCCGAACTGTAGGGAATCTTCAAGGAGGAAGCCACCTTACCTCATGGATGTGCTGGGAAGTGCGAGCCAGGTTCTCCTGAACCTCTCTCTCACTCAAAAAAGGGAACAGACCGACATTCGCGCGCTGGCCAGCGGCCTTCGCGTGAATTCTGCTGTGAACGACCCCAGCGGTTACGGCATCGCTCAGCGCCTTCAAACGCAGGTCAACGGTTTCCAGCAGGCCGTGCAAAACGTGCAGACCGCAAACAATGCGCTCGCCGTCGCGAACGGAGCCCTTACGACGATCACGCTGATCCTTCAGCGCATCCGCAGCTTGGTCGTCCAGTCGCGCTCCGATCTCAACTCCGCGACCGATCTCTCCAACATCCAGGCAGAGATTTCGCAATTGTTGCTCGAGGTCAATCACATTTCGAGCAGCACGAGCTTCAACGGCATCGATCTGTTGAACGGGCAATTCCAAACGACTGCGCCGAGCTCTCCGCTCGCAAATAGCGCAGGATATGGCGCGGTTCAAGTTCCTTCGCCGATTCTCAATCCAAATGGAACGACGCCGGGATCGACGGTCGTCAATGCCGACGGCCTCGGAAATCCGGGGCCGCTGGTAACCCTTCAAGGCCCGGGTGTTCCGCCGCCGAGCACCTACGTTCCAAATTTCATCACCTTCACGGTGACCGGATACAGCGCCAACGCGATCGATCCCGATTCGGGAACCGCCGTCGGCCCCGGCGTCTACGTTCAGGTGCAGTCGTACAGCGCAAATCCGGCACTCGGGGCGGCGCCACTCTACGTCGACACCTCTGCAGTCGCGGTGAATTCGGGGCCGCTCGGCCCGACGTTCATTCCCAACCCGGGAAGCTATAGCGGCGGTGGAAGTTTCCTCGATCTTCTCGATTTCACGCTCGCGAATCTGACGCAGCAAGATGTCGGCAGCTCGATCTCGTTCGAGGTGCTCAATCCGCCGGTCTCGGCGCCGCCGAATGCGGGACCGCTCTACGTCCAAAATGGCCCGCAAGAAGGACAGACGACGGCGATATCGTTGCCCGGCGTCAGCACCGCCGCTCTCAATATCTCGGATATCTCCATCCTCGCACCGCAAACGGTAAATTATCAGAACGTCGTGCAGGGGCAGAGTTCGAGCAATAATATTCCAGCGGCCGATGCAGAGATGCGCGTCGACGCAGCGCTCTCGCAGATTACGCAAGCGCAGGCACAGATCGGCGCGCAGATGGTCGCGTTGAATTACGACGCGAACAACGCGAATACCGCAAGTGTCAACCTCACCGCAAGTGTCAGCTCGATCCAAGACGCGAATATCGGCGCGACCGTGACGGATCTCACCCAGCAGCAGATCCTCACGCACATTGGAACGAGCGTCATCGCGCAGATGCAAGTCAGCGCGCTCCAGATCACCGCCCTGATGCTGAATGGAATCGGCATTGGGGTCGGCGCGGGAGCGGCACCTATCGCGTAAACGAACGGATACTTCGAGCGTCGTCGAGAAGATCGCCCTCCGAAAGGGGCGGCTTCGATGACATTCACGCAAGGGTTCATCTCGGAACTGGTCGGCAAACGCGTCACCATCGACGACTTGCCGATCGGAAAAATCGGCGATTTTCTCGTCAACCACCCCGAGGCGACCTTCCCACAGATCGACGGCTTCGTCGTCAAAACCGCGCAGGGCGCGCGTTTCGCCCCCATAGAGTCGGTGCTCGGCATCGAACGCGGGGGGGCAGTCTCCCTTTCCAGCGCTCCCAAAGAGCCGGCCCCACCCGAGGGTGAGGCGCTCTATTTAGTCGCAGATCTTCTCGATAAACAGATCGTCGATATCGATGGCCGCAAGGTCGTGCGCATTAACGATCTCGAGGTCGCACGAACCGGCGGGCAATTGCGCGTCGTCGCCGCAGATATCGGCTTCGCTGGGCTTCTCCGTCGCCTCGGCCTGCGCAAGCTCGGCGAGCGCCTCTCGCCGGCGATTCACGAGCGCATTCCGCGCGCGATGATCGCCTGGGATTCCGTCGCGCCGATCCGCGAGGTGAATCCCAGCCACGTCCACCTCTCGGTCACCGCAAGCAAGCTCGCGCGCCTCCACCCCTCCGATCTCGCCGAAATTATCGGCAACCTCTCGAGCAGCGAGGCCGCGACGGTGGTGAAGCAGCTCGACGACGAGGTTGCCGCCGACGCATTCGAGCATCTCGACGCACAGACGCAACGCGAAATTATCGAGAGCGTCGGCACGGCGCGCGCCGCGGATATCATCGAAGAGATGGACTCCGACGACGCCGCAGATCTCCTCGCCGAACTCCCCGAGGAACGGCAGAGCGAGTTGCTCGCCGAGATGAACGCCGATACGGCGGGCGAGCTACGCGAACTCGTGAAGTACGATGACGATACCGCCGGCGGCCTGATGACGACCGACTACGTGTGGATCTACCCGCACCGCACCACCGATGCAACGATCCGGAAGATTCGCGAGCTCGCGCCGGAGAGCGAATTAATCTACTACCTCTACGTTATCGACCAAGAGGATCGTTTGCTCGGCATCGTCACGCTGCGCGATCTTCTTCTCGCCTTACCGACGGCGTTCATCGATAAGATCATGCGCACCGATATCGTCAGCGTTCGCCCCGGGACCCCCGCCGAAGAGGTCGCCGCCGCGATCGCACGCTACGACTTACTCGCGATACCGGTGGTCGACGATCGAGATC
>JABEUW010000209.1 GCA_013043945.1 Vulcanimicrobiota bacterium
CCGATCCCGCGACGGACGAGCGTTACTTCACCGCTGCGCCCGAGAAAGCGTACGCGAAGTTCTTCGAGAGCGGCGATATCGGTCACCGCATGCGCACCGGCTCGGAGCCGCTGTGCCAGATCGTCGAGTTGTGGTTGGAGTGCGCTCATCGCTCCCTATCGTCGTTGGTATCGTCGGGCAAAAAAAAGGCACCCGGTCGTTTCATCATACCGGGCGCCAAACGTTCTTTTCTAATGCTTTTCTGTCGTCAGCCGTGACTCGGAGTCGGGTGTGTCTTTCGGTATGCGAGGTAGGCGCCAATCGATCCGGTGTTGGCAAAGAGCTTCCAGAACAATTCGGAGGTAGCCATGAGGCGGTGAGTCTCCTTTACACGAAGCATTCCGACAAAAGACCCGTTAAATGGGGCTCTCAGACTATACCATGCGACTTTTCTCTGGGGAAGTCTTGACTTTTTGCCTCGAAACTACTCTCTTGACAAGCCTCCCGAGATTCCCCGCCCTTCTCCTGCCGCCCCCAGCTCGTAGAGCGCGATCGCCCCGGCGACGGCGGCGTTGAGGCTCTCGGCCCGCCCCGGCATCGGGATCGCGGCGAGCTCGCGGCAGAGCGGCGCCCAGCGTCCCAGGCCATGCCGCTCGTTCCCGACGACGAGCAGCCGCGCGCCGCGGTGCGGAAGGGTGGAGATTGGCGCTCCCTCGGCGCTCAGGCCGATCGTGAGGGTGGGGTGCTCCGCGAGCCGGCCCGCGAGTTCGGGAGGGGAGATCCGGGCGAGCGGGAGCCGGAAATGCGCCCCCATTGCGGCGCGTACCAGCTTGGGGTGGTGCGGGTCGACGCCAAGGTCGCCGAGCAGGGCGCCGGTCGCGCCGAAGGCCTCTGCGGCCCGCAGAAGGGTACCGGCGTTCCCGGGGTCGTTGAGATCGGCGAGCAGCAGCGCGAGGCCGCTGCGCGCGAGGATCGTCGCCGGCTCGCCCTGCAGCAACGGCACGAGGGAGAAGATTCCCGGTGGGTGTTCGAGTTCGGAGAGCCGCTCCGCGGAGCGCTCCTCGAGCAGTTTGAGCGGCACCCCCTCGGCGTGGGCGGTAGCGAGCTGCGGCTCGCGCGCGTAGGCCTCCTGCGTGGCGTAGATCGCGGCGACTGCAACCCCGCTCCGGCGTGCTTCTTCCAGGAGCGTTGCGCCTTCGACGATGTAGAGCCCACGTTCGGCGCGCCCCTCGGGGCGTGCGAGCGCGACGAGCGAGCGTAGTTCGGCGCTGTGGCGGCCGAGCGTCTCCATGCCTAGCGCTTCGTGCGCAGCATCGCCCAACGGCGCGCCACGACATAGAGAATCGCGGCGATGACGCCCGCTGCCGTGTCGGCGACTTTATCGTTGAAATGATGGGGGACGAGATAGATGTTTAGCAGCAGCAGTGCGATGGCGAAGACGACGAGGAAGCCGAGGAGCCACGCGATCTCGGCGCCGATCGAGGAGTTGTTCGGGGAGTTCTGTTTCACGATAGTGCCGAGAGTACGAGGCCCGCGCCGCCGATTCCGTTAATGCTCGCTGCTACGATGGGAAATGCTGCTGAAGAAGGCGCCGGCGCGGCGCCGGTCGTCGAATCGAGCGAGGAGCGCTATCGCGGTCCGGTCTTTCGCGTGCGCACCGATATGCTGCGCTACGCCGACGGGCATCGCTTTGCGTGCGACGTCGTGGAGCACCCCGGATCGGTCGCGATCGCGGCGATGCTCGGCGATCGCGAATTGCTGCTGGTGCGGCAATATCGCCATCCGTTCCGTGCGACGATGTGGGAGATTCCAGCTGGGAAATGCGAGCCGGGCGAGAGCCCGCTCGAAGGCGCGTTGCGCGAACTCGCCGAGGAGACCGGCTATCGCGCCGCGCGCGTCGAGCTGCTCGCAACGGTCGCGATGACGCCGGGTTTCTGCGATGAGGTGATGCACCTCGTTCTCGCGCGCGATCTTACCCCGGGCGCGCAATCGCTCGACGATGACGAACGCATCGAGGCGCGCGCGGTACCGCTCGACGATGCGATGGCGATGTTCGAACGCGGCGAGATCGCCGATGCGAAAACGTTGCTCGCGCTACTGTGGATGAAGACGTTGTGAGCGAGACTCCGGCGCGAGGAGGTATGGCAGAGCCGAAAAGTGTGGATCCACAAATATCTCGTTACACGATGTCGTGGGGACGAGCGTTTGTTATCGTTGCCCTTCCCTATGCCGCATACACAGCGCTTCAGGTTGCCGATCGATGGGAGGGCCATCGATCTCAATCCGTTGGAGCGATAATCGGCACCGCGATTTTTATTCCCATAGCGATGGTCGTTACGCGGATGTTCTACGCATGGTACGGGAAGAGCGTCTATGCTCGCCGACGGCACTAGATGGTTGAACGCCCCTACATTTACAGCAGCGTAACTTTGCCGCTCGCGAGATCGTAGAGCGCGCCGACGACGCGAAGCTTCCCAGCACGCACCGCTTCTGCGACGATCGCCGAGCGGTGAGGTAACGCGGCGACGTTCTCGCGCACGTTCTGTACGATGGCGTTCTGCAGCCAGCTGCCGGCGTGCCCTTTGCTCGCTTTCGCAGCGGGTTCGATCGCGCGTACGAGCCCGGCGATATGGCCGGGCGGCATCGCGCCGCTCTTGACGTTTTCGAGCGCCGCTTTCACCGCCCCGCACTCCGAGTGCCCCATCACCACGACGAGCGTCGATTTGAGGACGGCGACCGAGTACTCGATCGAGCCGATGCCGTTATCGTCGAGAAAATTTCCCGCGATGCGCACGCCGAAAATATTGCCCGGTTCTTCATCGAAGAGCGTCTCGACCGGTACGCGGGAATCGGAGCACGAGAGCACGATCGCATAGGGGCTCTGTCCGTGGGCGAGCGCGGCGCGACGCTGCGTGAGCGGCGGGCAGATAGGGTGCCCCGCG
>JABEUW010000210.1 GCA_013043945.1 Vulcanimicrobiota bacterium
CCCGATTACCCTCACCATCCGCTCGTGCGTAAGGAAGATTTAAGAAGTATGGTTCAGGTTGGTAAAGCAGCCCCCGAGTTTACGTTGGCCAGCACCAAGGGTGCGACCAGTGCGAAGGATCTCGGCAAAGAGATTTCACTCAACGACTACCGTGGTAAATGGCTGATTTTCTTTTTCTATCCGCTCGACTTCACGTTCGTCTGCCCGACGGAGATCACCGCGCTCTCCGATCGTGCGACCGAGTTCCAGGAGTTCGATTGCGAGATTCTCGGCTGTTCGACCGACTCGGTCTTCAGCCACTGGGCGTGGTTGAACACCCCGCGTGAGAAGAACGGCATCGCCGGCACGCAGTTTCCGCTCGTCTCCGATTTCACAAAATCGGTCGCACGTGCGTACGGCGTTCTCGATGAGAAGAGCGGCGTTTCACAGCGCGGTCTCTTCATTATCGATCCCGAAGGCGTGCTGAAGTACGCCGTCGTTACCGACGATAACGTCGGTCGCAGCGTCGAAGAGACGATGCGCGTGCTGCAGGCGCTTCAGACCGGCGGGCTCTGCCCGGCGGAATGGAAGCCCGGCAAAGCGCTGCTCCAGAAAGCGTAATGGCCCTCCGGATGCGCAGCCCCCTCCCATCGTTGGAGGGGGTCGCAACCTGGTGCAACGGCGGCGCGCCGAGTGCCGACGCACTCGCCGGGAAGCCCGTCGTCATCAGCTTTTGGTCGCTGAGCTGCCATCTCTGCCACGAAAGCGCGGAAGCGTTCGCGCGCGTTCGCGACCGTTTTGCAGCGCTCGGCGTAGCGTTCGTTGCAATCCATCAACCGCGTTCGGAGAGCGAGCTCGATATCGTCGCCGTCGAAACCGACGCACGCGGCGAGATGCAATTAACGCAGCCCTGCGCGATCGATAACGAACACACGCTCGTCGATCGATTCGAAAACCAATTCGTGCCGGCGTTCTACGTCTTCAACCGCAATCACGAGCTGCGCCACTTCCAAGCGGGAGGCAAAGGCTTCGACCGCGTGGTAACGGCGATCGAACGCATCGTCGAGGAGGCCCCGGTCTAGCGACAGGGTTCGCTCGCCACATGCGCCAACGGGGCGACGCAATGGGTGGAACGCTCGCGATTTTTTGCGGTCCCTCGCTTTTAAGCGAGGACCGCATTGCTATTCCCGGCGCAGCCTACTTGCCGCCGGCGGCGCGCGGCGATGTCGAACGCGCGGCGCGTGAGTACGACGCGGTGCTGCTCATCGACGGTCTCTTCCATCACGATCTCGCACCCTCGCCGAAGGAATGTTTCGCCGCACTCTCGCACGCGCGCATGTTCGGCGCATCGAGCATGGGCGCGCTGCGAGGCGTCGAGTGTGCGCCCTACGGCTTCGTGACCTTCGGCGCGATCGCGCGCTGGTACGCCACTGAGATCATCGACGGCGACGATGAAGTCGCGCTGCTCACCCATCCGCAGACGCACGCGGCGATGACCGTTCCGCTCGTCAACGTGCGCTATGTTGCCTGGCTCGCCGTGCGCCGCAAGCTGCTGAGCGCCGAAGAAGCGCGCGCGTTCGTCGCCGAATCGCGCGCGATCTACTACATGGAGCGGAGTTGGGAAGCATGTATCGCCCACGCACCAGGGCGCGCGCGTGCGGCACTGTTGGAGATCGCCCGGAGCGAAGGCGACTTGAAGCGGCACGACGCGCGTTTCGCGCTGCGGAGCGTGCAGCGTGCGTTGGCGCGTCCGTGGCGGCGCGACGATATTCCCGCACCGACGGCGCGATTTGCAGCGAGTTTGACTCCACGCGATACCTCGCCGATCGTGCTTCCCGCAACGATGCCGAAGGCTCCCGGCACCTACGACCGCGCCGTGCCGTTCGCGCAGACGCTCGCGCTGCTGCCGGAGTTACGGCGGCGCTACGGCATCACGCGCGTTGCCGATACCACCTTGCTCGATCGCACCAGCATCCCAACGTTTAGTGCGCTGGTTCCGCACTCGCCCGACCTGCTCGGCGTATACAACGGTAAAGGAATCACGCGCGAGGGCGCGATTGCAAGTGCGGTGATGGAGGCGAGCGAACGGCAGATCGGCGCGCGTGCCGCGCTCGTGCTACGCCGCGAATCGCTGCGCAGCGTCGCCGAACGAATCGATCTCGATGAATGCGGGCTCCGCCCCGAGGCGCGCGATCTCGTCGTCGAGTGCGTGCGTGGGACGGAACTGCTCTCGGGCGACGTTATTCCGGTACCGCTCGCGATGGTCGAATGCCCGTGGTTCGGCGAGAAACTCTTTACCACGACGAGCACCAACGGGCTCGCCTCGGGAAACAACCCGACCGAAGCGATCTACCACGCGCTCTGTGAACTGATCGAACGGCACGCGTGGGCGCTCGCACACGTCCGTTGTTCGCTCGCGCCGAAGTTCTTTCTCGGCCCCGATGCTCCCGAGCGCGCGTTAATGCCGGAGATCGAACTTCCCACCGGCGAGAGCAATGTCGATTGGTTGGTGCGCGAACTACGCGATGCCGGGCTTACGGTACATGCCTTTGCACTCGACGAGCCGCCGCTGCCGATCACCGTGCTCGCCTCGATCTCCGAACCCGATGCGGCGATACCGATGGCGCACATGGGGTTGGGCTGCGCGCTCTCGCCCGCGCATGCGCTCACGCGCGCGCTCACCGAAGCGCTGCAGAGCCGCGTCGTCGATATTCAAGCGGCGCGCGAAGACATGTTGCGCGCCGACGAACCGAAGGGCATCATGGGCGATCACGCGCGGCGGTTACACGAGGTTCCCAAGGGGCGCTGGTATCTCGATATTCCCGCGCAGCGCATCGCGCTCGCCGATATTCCCGACCGCAGCGGCGAGGATCTCGCCGCCGATCTGCGTGCGACGCTCGAAGCGCTGCGCGCCTACGGCATTCCCAGCGTCGTCGCAGTCGATCTCTCGCCGCCCGATCTCCCAATCTCGGTCGTTCGTGCGATCGTGCCGGGGCTCGAGACCTTCATGTTTACCAACGTCATGGGGAGGCGCGCGCGGGCATTACTCAATCCCTTTGCGATCGGCTAAGGGTAGACGAGGGAGTCCTGTTTCGGGCACCGAAGCCACCCGTTGCGGGTGCGCCGCTGCGCTCGGATTACAAATAGCAGGAAGACCTCTTTTTATGGCTATCGTCTCCCCGGAGAAGCTTTCAAGCGACTTTCTTTCGGCGATGAAGGCATCGCCCGCACTCTTCGATGAGTGGGCGCATGCGCCTAAAGGCGATGTCACGGCGCTAGGAGCGCTCGTCGGCCGTACCTTGGGTTTGGCGAAGCCCCCGACCGCGAGCGATCTCACCGCAATGGCGGCATGCATGGATGCCGCGCTGGCCGTCGATGCCGCGCGCATCGATGCTGCCAATACGGCGACCCCTTCTGCGGTTGGGTTCTTCATCTTGATGAAGGAGGACCACGCAGCTCCGACATCTTCGGCGATTCAGGCTGCGAACGCAGGCGCCCCAACCACATTGGGGTTCTTCTTCATAATGCAGCAAGGATAGCTCTCGTCGGCGAGGCACGGCGGCCACATGGCTTCCTCCGTGCCTCGCCGAAATTCCCGGAGGGTACCACCTCCGCCAACCCACCCTCTGCACCACGACGCGACGCCCTTACAGCACGATGCCTATACTCTTCGGGCGCTTTTTTGTGGCTTCGCCTGCATCGCAGGTGCCTCGCTATTTCGGAGTACCGCGAAAATGACCAGTAACGGTTCCTTCATGCGGCGGGTGCTTGCGGGCGCTTTGCCGAGTCCGGAGGATATTATCGAGTATTTGATCGCGTTTCATTCCGAAAAGCCGAGCGCGACGAGTGCGACGATGAAGCAGCTACGGACGGGCTCGGGCCTCAGCTCCTATGATCTGCTCGCCGACGTTCTCGCTGCGGAGGGCCCGGAAGCACTTCTCGATGTTGGCTGTGGCGATGGAGCTCTTCTGGAGGCGGTCGCGCTTCGAGTACCAACCGTAAGCCTTTTTGGAGTCGATATTAGTGACGCCGAACTCGAGTTAGCGAGCCTCCGATTGGCAGCACACTCTAAGACACTTTTAGCTGCTGACATGAACGCGCTTCCGTTCCCGAATGAACGGTTCGATGCCGTCGCGGCCCATCTCGTCCTAATGCTGCTTCCGGATCCCCTTGCGGCCCTCCGCGAAATCCGGCGCGTCATGCGTTCGGGTTCGCTGCTTGCCTTCTCGGTGCCGATGTCATCGTCGCACGATGAGGCGTGGGAAGAAACAAACCGAGTTCTCTTTGCAAAAATCCGCGAACACTTCCCGCTGTTCCGCCCGCCCGATCCATGCGACTCGCGTGTCGAGAGCCGCGAGGGGATCGCCGCTCTTCTTAAATCTGCTGGCTATACTCAGCCACCACATTTCTCTGAGTTTGTTGTTTCCGCCGATATCCTTCGAGCGCAGCTGTGGGAGATTTTGGCGAACCGGTACGTCGTAGGCTCCCTTCCCGAGCCGCTCAGCGGCGAGTTAGAGAGCATTGTCACGCGCGCGGACGCTTCAAAGACATTTCGGTACTCCGCTGCGATTCGACAGGTGTACGTGCGCCGTTAAGCTTTCCTGGCAATCCGATTCAGGAGAAAAGGTGGGGCATCCTACAAAGCCGGCAGGAGGTCGTCCTACCGGCTTCGTAGGATGCATCGTTCCAAACAAACGATCCGCTAAAATAAGAGGAGAGAATGACCACATTACAACAGCAGGCAGTAGCGGCCGGCTTTCTTCACGTTCTCGGCGCTTCCCCCAATCTATACAGTGAGTTAGAGAAAATCTCTAAGCACGACACTGCTGCGGTGGGTGCGTTTATCGCGAAGACATTAGGCCTCGCGCAACCGCCAAATGCAAGCGATCTCGCTGCAATGGCCGCGTACGCCGATGACGCGCTCCACGATCAGGCCGAAAAAATAAAGGAATCAGGCCTTGCAGCTCCTACCACGGTGGGAATGATGTTCTTTATGCAACCGGGTTAAGCGAGCGTAAATACCAGGCGACGAGCTGCGATCGCGAACTTGCTCCTACTCGGTTGAAGGCATTTGCAATATGTCCTTCAACAGTGCGCTCGCTGAGCGAAAGGGTAATAGCAATTTCGCGATTTGTCCGCCCCGCAGAAATAAGCTCAACAATTTCGCGCTCGCGCCGTGAAAGGCGCGAGCCGTTCCCCTTCTCTTTCTTAGGCATGACGTGCGAAGCGTGCACGGTTGCGAAAAACGGTGCGCCGATGGCGGTAAATGCAGCCGCGTTTGCGTCGAGCTCGGCTTTAGGAACGCTATTACCGCAAGCTAAGGCGGCGAATTGAGTTGCGAGTTGATGATGGGCGAGCGACCAAGGGAATCGGTCTGCCTTCAAATCCCCGTGTGCGATCCGAAGGAGTAGGTCTCGATCTCCGAGCGATGTCGCGCAGCGTGCGAGCAGAGCGGGAATCGCAAATACGCCCGACGGCGGAGTTGACGAGGTCCATAAAGCGGCCGCCTTTGTAACGAGCGCACGCGAAAGAGATGCATCCCTCCGAGACTGAAGAGCGGCATATGCCGTAGCGAGGGGCAACAATGAGTGGGGGGGGGGCGAAGAGTGCATAAATTGTGCTGCGGCGGCCGAAAGAGGGTCGAGGAGACTCTTAGGAAGATCTACGCCACCGAGAACAGCGGCTGATGCCGCTATCCCAAGCAATACGTTCCTCGCATACGAGCCCGAATCGAACACAAGTGAGTCGACGACGCACTCTATTGCGTCTGCAAAATGACCATTTGCGACCGCTTTCATCGCTGTGATCGCCCGGAGATAAAAATAAAAAGGTTGACTTGCCGCATCCGCGAAGCCAACCGGCAATTCGTACTCACGGCCCTGAAAAAACGCGGCTATCATCTCCATATTGTCCGGAATCGCCTGAACCATTTTAGGGAAAGTTCTTGTTATTTGTCGCGCACGTGCAAAGTGCGCCATGGCTTCGCTTTGGTTGCCTTTTCGGGCTGCGAAAAAAGCTTCGGATGCCGCAGCTCTAACTTGCGCGAGGGTGAATTCGCCGTCGCAATCGAGAAGCTCTGTTTTTAAGTGTAGAAACATTGTTTCATCGAACGCGTCCATTGCAGCATACATTCGCGCGGAAATTATTTGAGCTTTATCGTGCTTTTCAATTCGAGTAGAATCTGATAACAAACATAAATAATCAAAGGTATCGCGATCTTCAGCTAACCATGCGGCCATTAGATAGGAACCGATAAGCGGGCCTATTGTTTTTTGCGTATGAGAAAGTGTAGCAAGATTGAGGCCGCTCGAACAAACGCGAATTGCTTCGCGTTCGCGATTTAGCGAATTGTAAGCCATTGATAACTGTGTATAGAGCGGCAAAGAATCGTTTGCATTAAATGGCGTTAGTTCAATCCTGCGTTCGAGTGCACGCACAAGCAGCAGGGGCTCGTTTGCGGCCGATGCCGCACCAGCAAGACGTTCCAAATAATCTAGCTCTAACGTCGTGTCTCCGCATGCTCGGATTTGGGCGATAATTTGCTCGAGGTCTGGAATCGCGAGCGTCGCCTGCTTCGTTACCGCGGAAATAATGCGACGCCGGTAGGGTATTTCTATCGGAATCGTCTCGCGAATTGCTTGAGCGAGAGCACTATGTCGAAACAAAAAGCCGTTAGTACCGGTGGTCAGGTAGCGCTCGGCGCTTGCTTCGAGCATGGGCAGGAGGCGTTCTTCATCCCAGAGGCGGTGAAGAAGTTCCGGGGTGATCGGCTCCTCTATAAGCGCAAGAATTTGAAGAAATTCGCGCTGCGCCAGCGGAAGTTGCGCGAGGTCGCGCGCGACGACCGCGCGTATGCCGGATGCCACGCTGCCGATTTCGCCGGCACCGGCGGCCTCGACTGACTCGGCAATCGCCACGATATCGATCGCGCGCCCGGCGGATACCTCGGCGATGCGCGCAATGACGTTATCGGATGCATTAGGAATCAGCGACCGCGCGAGTCGTTCTGCGTCACTGGAAGAAAAGGCCTCAAGAACGATTGCCTCGTCGCTCTGCCCGAATCCATCCCATCCCGGTTCGTTTTGACGCTCCACGGACACGAAGGCGAGGGGGCGGTCAGCGAAACGTTCGATGAGACGCTCGAGGAGTGCCAGTGATTCTGGATCGCACCATTGAATATCATCGACGGCAATGAGGGTTGGCCAATCAAGAAGCACGCCCTCGATGAGGCGATAGAGGGACTCTTCAGCGCGGGCTAAGTCATTCTCGGCTTTAAAGTCGTTTGGCAGCCCAGCGGTGTACCGTCCACTCTCATCGCCGAGCGTTGCGACTATCGCCAGGCCTATTCTCCGCGCGACAATAAAGGGTAGG
>JABEUW010000211.1 GCA_013043945.1 Vulcanimicrobiota bacterium
GCGATGGCATCGCAGCAAAGCCCGCACACCGCAGCGACGGCGGCAGCGATTGGAGCGGGCGTCGCAGCGGCGAGCGCGGCGACGAGCATCGGCCGCGTACGCCACGCGCTCTATCGCGGCGGCTCGGTTCTCGGCGACGTCGAAGCGGTCGCCTCCGGCGATCCGCAGCGCATGGTTCGTCGCGCGGAGCAGCACGTTTTCTGGCGCGCTTTCGGGAGAGTAGGGCGCGGTATTTTTCGCGGAATCGGCGGAAAACGTTGATCGACGTGCACGCAAAGGTCGCTTGTGCGATGG
This sequence comes from Vulcanimicrobiota bacterium, assembly GCA_013043945.1. GTDB lineage: Bacteria > Vulcanimicrobiota > Vulcanimicrobiia > Vulcanimicrobiales > Vulcanimicrobiaceae > JABEUX01. The sequence continues at coordinate 295 of JABEUW010000211.1, forward strand.
GTTCGATGCGACGCTCGCTCCTTATGCTCGCGCTCGTGCTGCTCGCCGCATCCTCGGCGACGCTCCCGCCCGCACCTGGGAAAGCCGTCATCACGTTGACACGGAAGCCCGATTTCTGGTCGGAGCCGGCGGTTGCGATCGATCCCGCCGATCCGCACCACGTCGTCGCCGCATATCAAGTCGGCGGCCTCGTCGATTACTCGCGCAACGCAGGGCGCACGTGGAAGAGCGTTACGGCGGTTCCCCACGATCACCGTTTGATCGACGGCGATGTCTCGCTCGCCTACGATGCACACGGCCACGCGATTCTCTGCTACATCGCGTTCGATAAACTCGGCACCGAGAGCTATTGGGCGCACCACGCAACCCGGAACGGCATCTTCGTCGAACGCTCGAACGACGGCGGCGTGCACTGGCAGCGCCGCGCCGTCGCGGTGAAAGCTCCCGTCGGTCGCCCGAGCGTCTTCGAAGATAAGCCCTACATCGTCGCCGACGATACGCATGGGCCCTACCGCGGAAATCTCTACATCGGATGGACCGAGTTCCACCGCTCGTACTCCGAGATGTTGTTCTCCCGCTCGACCGATGGCGGCGGGGCCTGGTCGCACCCAATCCGGATCAGCACCGTCAACGGATTGCCACGCGACGACAACGGCGCGACCGAAGGTTTCGACGGCACCGTCGGCCCGCATGGAACGCTCTACACCGTCTGGCAGGACGGCACGCATATCGTGCTCGCGGTCTCACACGACGGCGGAACGAGCTTCACGCCGTCGCACGCGATTATCGAGGTTCCTTCGATGAATTATTACGTGCAAGGCTATCAAGATCGCGAAGTCAATGGCTTCCCCCAGATCTCTATCGCACCGAAAGCACATCGCCTCTTCATTACCTGGTCGGATTATCGAAACGGGGAGGTCGATATTTTTAGCGCCACCTCAACCGATGGCGGCGTAACGTGGAGCGCACCGGTGAAGGTGAACGACGATCGAGCGCACGACGGGCGCGACCACCTCTTCCAATGGCTCTCCGTCGACCCCACCACCGGCGATGCGTACGTCATCTTCGACGACCGTCGCGCAGACCCGAAGAACGAACTCGCCACCGTAACGATCGCGCGTTCGACCGATGGTGGGCGCACCTACCGCAATTATGAATGGACGACGAAACCCTTCGACCCGTCCTTTCAGTTCATGGGCGATTACAACGGTATTGCGGCGTATGCCGGTCGCGTCTACGGCGTCTGGACCGAAGCTGCACCGACGCACGCAAAGCGCTGGAGCAAGGCATGGCGGGCGCCCCGCACCATCGTTCGCCTCGGCATGGCGCAATTTTAGGTCGCGCCGATAAAAAGTATCGCACCCGTTCGCGGATCGACCACGATGTAGATCATTGGAACGACCGCCGACAAGCGGTGCTTCCCGCTCGGAAGAGCATATGTGATCCAATCCATGCGGGGACAGAAAATCCATTTTGGTTTCATCGGAAAGCAGTTCGGTTTCAAAGTTCCGGCTACGCCTTCGCCGACACTGAACATTGCGTTGCGCGGCCCAATTTGTAAAAATCCACTTCCCGCAATTCCGTTTTCATGTGGTTCCTGGGGCATCGCCGTGGCACCAAAAAACATCCCACCGGGCGCCCGGCGCGAAAAATCGTACGCCCGTTCGTAGCGCACGTTCGACAGGGCGATTAACGTCGGATGAAATTCCTTGCGAACGCTCTTCCAGCGTTGAAGATCGAGCGTTTTTCGAAAGCTTGCCAGAGCGTCGCGCTTGCCCCAAAAGAGGTAGAGCGCCGTCTTCGCCGTGCGCCCCTCGATGCGAGCGCATCGAACGCCGCCGCGTGAATAGAAAGGCAACTTTTGCACATACTGTTTCGGTATATGCGGAAGCGCGCTCGTTATACCGGCGACGAAAAGAATACTGAGATCACCGTCAATCTCAAGAAGATACCGGAGCTTCGGTACGTGGACCTCTCTCCATCGCTGAAAAGCGCGCGGAGTTGCAGCGAGCTTCCCCCACGTCGTCGGCACGCAGAAATGACGCGCGATCCCCGTTGCATCCGCCGTCGAATATTTGCTCTCCGCCGGATCGGCCCACATTCGCCCCGATAGATCGATCCCCGCACGCGAAAGGCCGGTGACGAACGCTCGCGTGCCGACCGGGCGAGTGGCAAGCGCGCTCCCCGACTCAATCGTATCGAAATACCAGTCGAGGACCGGCGAGCCGCTCCACTCGTTTCGCGCTTCGGAGCGATGAGTTCGAGCAAAGCGCTCTAAGCCTCGAGCATTGATCCCATCGACGAGTGTACGTACGGCGGGCGTGACCTGCGCGCTCGAAGGAGCCGGGCTGCACTGCGCTGCGTGCGCCGCTTCCGGCAGCATCAACGCAATCGCCAGAGCGAGTACGCCCCATCCGCTCGGCGCCGAGCCGCTCCGATCCACTAGCGTAGCTGTTTTTCCCATGCAATGATATCTCCGTCCTCGGGATCCACGCGGCGACCGACCTGCGAAAACCCGTTCCGTTCGAGCACCCGTTGCGACGCTTTGTTTATGAATGCCGTTTGCGCCGTAACCGTCATTATGGATGGATCGTTTGCCGCCACTTCGAGTATCGCCGCAACGGCGGAAGCGGCGTAACCATTTCCACGTTTTCGCGGCGCGACGCCATACCCTATTTCAAGGCAACCCTCCGAAACC
>JABEUW010000212.1 GCA_013043945.1 Vulcanimicrobiota bacterium
ACCGACTCGTCGTCCGACCTTCGACGACATGAATCTCTCCACGGGCAAACGCGCCCGTCTCCACCGGCTGATGTACGAGCACGGCCCGGCGAACGGCACGCTCATGATCCTGCCGATCGATCAGGGTCTCGAGCACGGCCCGATCGACTTCTTCGACAACCCTGATTCCCTCGATACCGATTGGATCTACCGGCTCGCGGTCGAAGGCCGATTCTCGGGAATCGCACTCCATATCGGCCTCGCGGAGAAATACCATCGGCACTATGCCGGCCGCGTCCCATTGGTGCTGAAAGTAAACGGGAAGACCAATCTCCCCCCCGACGACGAGGCGTTCTCCTCACTGACCTCCGGCGTCGAAGATGCCGTCCGTCTCGGCGCCGACGCCGTCGGTTATACGCTCTACGTCGGCAGCCCCTCGCAAGATGTCGATATCGCGCAATGTAACGAAGTACGTCGCGAGTGCGAACGCTACGGCATGCCGCTGATCGTGTGGTCCTATCCACGCGGCAGCGCGGTCAAAGGCAAGGGCGGCGTCGACTCGCTCTACGCGATCGATTACGCGGCCCGCGTTGCCTGCGAGGTCGGCGCGGATATCGTGAAGCTCAACGAGCCGAAATGGGAGCCCGAGGCGGCAGCCAAATCGCCCAAGCCCTACAACGCGCTCGCATTCGACGATCTTGAAGGCCTACGCCGTGTCGTGCGTTCGGCGGGGCGAACCCTCGTCTTGGTCTCCGGCGGAAGCAAAATGGGCGACGACGCAACGATCCATAAGGCCCAAACCGCGATGGAGGCGGGCTGCGTCGGGCTCATCTTCGGGCGTAACATGTGGCAGCGTCCCTGGGAGAGCGCGCTCTCGATGGCCGGCCGCATGCACGAGCTCATGAAGGGCTACGGCCAGTAGCGCTTGCTCGCTAGCGAAACCTGCGAGCGGCCGCGAATGGTTTAAGAACGCATTATGCATGAAACGACAACCGAGCTCGGCGAGCGCGTCAACGCGGCGCTCGACAAGGTGCGGCCGGGGATCGCCGCCGACGGCGGCGAGGTCTGGCTCGTACGGATCGAGGGCTCGGTTGCGTTCGTGCAGATGCTCGGGGCGTGCGGCGGCTGCCCGGCCTCGCACCTCACGCTCAAGGGAGCGATCGAAGCGATCGTTACCGCCGAAGTCCCCGAGATCACCGAAGTCGTGCAGGTCTAACCCGCACGACTTTTTTTGCTACGTCGACCCGTTTATAAACTCAATAAAACGAAGGAGAACGAATGATCCGTCGAACGATGACGGCGCTTGCAGTGGCAGCGTGTATGACGCTCGCCCCGCATATCGGCGCCGCAGCGACTCCGCAATTGGTTCCCTCGCTCGCGACCGCGAGCAACCCGGAAACTTTGCTCCTCGATGCGCGCGAAGCACCGCGCGGCATCATGATCGCCCACCTGCATATTCCCGCGCGCCCGGGCAATTTCACCCTCGTCTATCCGAAGTGGATTCCGGGCGAACATGGCCCGACCGGCCCGATCGGCGATCTCGATATGCTCTCGGTTCGCGTGAACGGACAGAAAGTTCCGTGGCGCCGCGACCTGGTGAATATGTACGCTTTCCACATCGCCGTTCCGGCCGGCGCGAGCGCCGTCGATGTGACGTTCCGCGAGATCCTCAACTCGCCGGGCGACATGATGGGCACCAGCAAGCTCGCCATCGTCAATTGGAACCGCGACCTGCTCTACCAGAACGATACCAATAACCGCGACGTGATCGTGCGATCTTCCGTCATTCTTCCCGCCGGTTGGCACTATGGGAGCTCGATGCCGGTTGCATCGCGCTCGGGGCAACAGATCAATTTCAAACCGGTGACGCTGGCCTTCCTTGTCGATACGCCCCTGGATATGGGGCAGTACGTTCGCAAGATCGTGCTCTGGCAGCACGGAACGGCAAAACAAGTGCTCGATGCTTTCGCCGACCATCCCGAAGATCTCGATTTTTCGAGTAAACTTATCAAAGAATACAAACGGATGACGCCGCAGGCCCTCGCCCTCTATGGCGCGCGCCACTGGTACGTCTACCACTCACTGCTGACGCTGAGCAACAAGATCGGCTTCCAAGGAATCGAGCATCATCAGTCGAGCGACGACCGCGCGCCCGAAGATTTCATGACCAATCCGATGGAGCAACTCGCGGCAGGCGATCTTCTCACGCATGAATTTTCGCATTCGTGGAACGGCAAATACCGCCGTCCGTTCGATCTCTATCAACCGAACTTCCAGATTCCCGAGCGCACCGAGCTGCTCTGGGTCTACGAGGGAATGAACCAGTACCTCGGCGACCTACTCTCTTTCCGCATGGGAATTCGCAAGACGTCGCAGTATCCGGAGTATCTCGCCAGCATCTATGCAAGCATGGCGAACGAACCGGGGCGGGACTATCGTCCGATCATCGATCTCACCACCTCGGCACCCTATCTCTATCAGTCGTACGGCGATTACACCTCGCTGCGCCGGACCGCGGGCGACTTCTACACCGAGGGCGAGCTGCTCTGGCTCGATGTCGATTCGATCATTCGCCAGAAATCTCACGGAACGAAATCGCTCGATACCTTCTTGCATCTTTATGCCGGCCCGCCGAACACCGGGCCGATCACCAAACTTTACAATCGCGAACAGATCGAAGCGCTACTGAATAAGGTCGTCCCCTACAACTGGCACGCCTTCTTCCAGAAGTACGTCTACTCCGTCGCGGTACAGCCTCCCGACGCGCTCGCGCGCACCGGCTTCAAGCTGGTCTACACCGCCAAACCCAATACGTTCATTCAAGCGAACGAAGTACTTCGCCATTACGTGGACGCGTGGTATTCGCTCGGCGTTCGCCTAGCCATGAACGGCGGTATCGGCGATGTCCGTCGCGGCTCGCCGGCCTGGACGGCGATGCTCTCGCCGCACGAAACGATCGTCGCAATCGACGGACGCGCCTTCTCGGGCAAGGTTCTCACGCGCGCACTCGTCCGCGCCGAGAAGGACAAGAAGCCGATCTCGCTTCTCGTGAAATCGGACGGCTATTTCAACACGGTGAATGTCAACTACACCGGAGGCCCGCGCTATCCGCACCTCGTGCCGATCAAGGGCGTTCCGAATATGCTCGCGAAAATCATGGCGCGCAAAAATTAGATGACGCGCCGGAGGATTCTGCGGGCCGTGGGGCTCGCCGTACTACTCCTCCTCGCGTGGCTGGGCTCCGGTTATATCGGAGCCCAGCGCGCGTGCGCTCACGATCCGCGATTTGCCTGTTCGCCGCGCGATACCGCACGTGCGATCCACATCGCCGATCCGACGAAATCGTGGGCTTTCTACGGCCGCCTCGCGCCGGGGCAGCACGACCGCTACGTTTTTACGCTAAAACACACGGTGACGGTGCCGTGGAACCTGCTCATCGAACAAAAAGACGTGGCGAATTCCGCACGTCCGGTCGCCATCCTCACCAACGATTCCGGTGCCGTCGTCGCACGCGCGACGCTTAAAGGGGCGCAATCGTTCTTCGAGCCCTTCTCGCGAATCCATTATCTCTCGTCGCCTCCAGTGAACCTTCACCTTGCGGCGGGAAACTATCACATCGAGGTCGTCATGAACGGGCCTGGATCGATGCAGCGCTACGTAATGGCGATCGGCGAGAAAGAACGATTTGGACTATGGGAGATTCCCTACGTGCTCGGCGCAATTCACCGGATTAGGACGCGCGGCTGGTAGTACCCACGGCACAGATATCGCAATACCATGCGACCGCGCCTTCAAAATTTGCGGGGACCATATGCTCGCGAACGTTGCGTTTTCCGCATTTCGCGCAAGCAAAAGTCTGCCCCAATGGCGGCACGATCGAACCTTCACCGCGCTTCGCCATATAGGCAACCACGTAAATGATCAACCCCAGGGTGAGCGGCGCGAGGGCCATGAAAAGCCCTAAATGAGCGCCCGAGAGCGTAACTGCTGTCGTCATAACGAGCGCAATGATTCGCAGCTCCGTTCGAAGATTCCGCCCGCAGCCGGAGAGCTAGAGCGAGATCGCACCTGCGTAGCCGGTGAGCTCGACATATCCGCGCCCGAGTCGGCGTCCGCTTCGCGCATCCACAACGCGCACCGCCCCCTCCCAGTACGTCGTTCCCGCGCTCGCCAGCTCCTGATCGTCGAGCACCGGAACCAAGCGCAGAGGCTCCTGGATCCCGGCAACGCGAACGATCCACCCCGAGGGGTAGAGCGCATGCGTTCGCGGGCTGCGCCACGTTCCGGTCGCCGTAATATGAAAATCGCGCAACGGGAGATAGGTGGGGCGGCCATTTGGCGCCACGATCGTTCCCGAGGATTGCGGCGTCGTCGCACCATTTTTTTCGCGTAATCGATAGAGCATGATCTCGCGACGATCGTCGAGTTGAATCGAAAACCAATCCCAACCGACCTGCTCAGGAGAGAGTTCGTCGGAGCCGTATTCGTGGTCCATCCACGCCACACCGCGAACGGAAACTCTGCGACCGGCGATCTGCAGCGTTCCCGAGGTGCGCAGGCGCGTAAACGAATAATAGTGCGATGCGCAACTCGCACACGCTCCCTTGCGAGAGATACCGCCCGGCCCTTCCACCACCGGAGGTTTCTCGGGAACGAGCCGCAGATCGATCGCGTTCCCCCGAGCCGCGGCGTGCAACCGCATCCTCGGTTCGACCGCCGAACTCCCCCGGAGCGACCACCCGTTCACCCGCACCAGGAGGTGCCGTTGCGAGGCATAGCCCTGCCCCAGTGCATCGCGCGCCAGCGTTTCGGCATAGAAAAAGCGCTTGTCGCGAATATCGGTAATCGCGAAATGGGCGGAATAGAGTTGAGCGCCGCGCCACGCACTCACGCCCGGAACTACGCGATAGGGATGCGGGCGCAGGCCGATGCGAAAGAACGTGAGTTCGAATCCATAGCGTCGCCCCTCGCTATCGCGAAGGTGCCCGGTGAAATACCACCACTCCGTGCGATAGGCATCGTGCGCATCGTGGTCGCGTGGAAACGTGAAACGGTAGGGTGCCCGCGCGATCCGCCACGGCTGCGCGCCCGAAGCCATACCGAACGGCATCGCGAAAAGTGCGAGTGTTGCGACGGCCGAGCGAAGGATGCGCGAAAGATTATTCAACGCGGAGCGCCTCGAGCGTGCGAATATCGGCGGCGAGCTTCGCAGGATAGAGCGCCGCGACGAGCGCGATGACGATAACCAAAACCATGGACTGCAGCACGAGCTCCCCCGGGGCGTTCCAACCGATCAACCAGCCGAAACTCTGTTTATTAATCACGAAGATCAGGTCGCGCCCTAAGAGCAGCCCCAGGGCGGTTCCGAGCACCGAGGCGACCGCGCCGATCGCCAACGCCTGCAAGAGCACGCTGCGGACGACGCCCGCGCGCGTGAGCCCGAGATAGCGTGCGAGTGCGATCTCACGCCGACGTTCGATGACGAGCGCGACGAGCGTTCCGATCGTTCCCAAAATCGTCACGAGCGTGCCGATCGCGTAGAGAGCGCCAGTAATCGCAAAGGTTCGATCGAAGACGCCGAGCGCGAAACCGCGAAGCTCGCGATTGCTCTCGACTTGCGCGCGCAACGGCAGCATGGCCTCGACGATGCGGCTGCGCAGCCGGCCCAGCGGGACGCCGGGGCGCGCGTAGACCGCAAGCGAATCGAGGGTATCGTCTTTATAGAGACGCCGGAAGGTCGATTCGTCCATCATGAACGTGCCGCCACCGGTGGAATAGTCGTTGTAGAGCGCGACGACGCGCAACGCCACGCGCCCCGATGGTGTATCGAGGTGAAACGTATCGCCGACATGCATGCCGAAATGCACGGCAAAGGGTTCGCTGATCGCGACGGCATCGCGCCCGTGCATCAGTTCGCCGAGCCGTTGCGGGGATGGCGCATCGATAAACGGCAGCTTGCGACGATTCGTAAACGAGGCGAGATTCGTCGCGCCGAGTTCGGCGAGATCCCCGCGCACGACGACCGAAAACCCACGAATGCTATCGACCGCTCGAACGCCGGGTAGCGCCGAGATACTCCGCGCAATGCTTCCCGGAAAGCCGCCGCGCGAGGAAGCATCGTTCACCCCCATCGGCGTTACGTAGAGATCGGCCGGCAACGCCGAGTACGCCCATTGCGCGACCGTGGTGCGAAAGGACGCGACGAGAATGCCGATCGAGAGCATCATGCCGACCGCAGTCGCGAGCGTCGCCACCGCAACGGCGTAGCGCCGCGGCGAACCGCGCAGAAAACCGACGGCGAGCCCCGCGACTGCGCGTTCCCCCGCAACAGCGCGCAGCAGCAAGGAGGCCAGCAGCACCCCCGCGGGGGCGAGCGCCGCAATGCCGGCGATGCAGAGCGCGCCGGCAAGGTAGCCGAAGAGTGGAATACCGCTGCCGATGGCGGGCAACTTCGACGAGAGCCACGCCGCTACGAGCAATACGACTGCTGCGGCAGTTGAGATCGGAATGAGGTTGCCGACGCCGCGTTCGCTCACGCCGCGTTCGCGCATGGCGAGCGCCGGCTGCGTGCGCGAGGCTTCAATCGCGGGAATCGCGGCACTCGTGACGGCGATTGTTACCCCGACGAGGTACGCCTTCACCGCGAGAGCGAGCGAAAAACGCACGCCGTCGGCGTGCGACCCGATATAGAGCGTCGAGACCGTCGTTTGCACTGCAGCGACGGCGTAGCGTGCGAGCAGCGCACCGAGCGCGAGACCGAGCGCCGATCCGATCGCACCGTAGAGCGCACCTTCGCCGAGAAAGACCCGCAGAATCTGCATGCGGCTCGCGCCGAGCGCACGCAGCGTGCCGACATCGTTGCGACGCTGCACGACCGAGATCGCTACGGCGTTATAGATGAGGAAGCCTCCAACCAAGAGCGCCACGTACGCGAGTGCCGCGAGATTCATCTGAAAACTCGCGAGCATACGATCGACCTGATCCTGTCGCGTCTTCGGTGCGATCGCTTGCGCGCCCGGCGGCAAAACGCGCGCGAGCAGCGAGCGTACATCCGGAAGGCGTGCCGGATCGACGACGAGATCGATGCGGTCGAGTCTCCCGACTTCGTGAAAGATTCGCTGAGCGGTCGCGATATCGACGAACGCAACGTAGGCATCGATACCGACACGATGTGCCGGAATCAAGCCCATCACGCGCAGATGCACCGGAGCGCCGTCGGCCCAGGCCTTGAAGCGGCTGCCGAGGTGAAGGCCCTCGCGCGCCGCGAGCCGATCGCTGAGAAGTATGCCGCTCTCGTCGATGAAATGACCGAGGTTGAAATGCGAGGAGGCAGCGATAGCGGCGCCGGGGGGGAGCGCGGCGCGCGTGATATCGACGCCGATAGTATTGAGGACGGTGCCGGCAAATGGACCGGTGCCGCGGCCGATGCTGATTTCACCGGCGATCGTCGGCTCGGCGGCACGAACGCCGGGAATGCGCTGCACTCGCAGCAACGTCCGTTCGTCGAAGCCGCGCCCGGTTCCGATGATCTGAAGATTCACGCGCGGCGAGAGGACGTTAACGCTCCGCGCAAACGAGGCAACCGCCGTTGCGTTCGCAAGATCGATGGCGAAGAGCGACGCTACGCCGACGGCGACCGCAACCAAGGTGAAAGCCGCTCGCAGCGCGCCGTTACGGGCGTAGCCGAGCACCAATGCGCGGAAAAGCGCCATCTACGGCGCCGCGACGATGCGACCGTCGCGCATGTGGAGGCTGCGATCGGCGGCGGCGGCGGCCTCCGCCGAATGCGTGACCATCAGAATCGTCTGTCCGCGCCGTGCGAACGAGCGAAGTAATTCCAACATGCGTTCGCCGCTCTGCGAATCGAGATTTCCGGTCGGTTCGTCGGCGAGAAGAATCGCCGGTTCGTGCACTAATGCGCGCGCGATAGCGACGCGCTGCGTCTGTCCGCCCGAGAGCTGCGAGGGCATCGCCCGCGCCTTCTCGGGGATGCCGACCGCTTCGAGGAGCTCGCCGACGCGTGCGACGATTGCGGCGCGCGAACGCCCTTGCAGCCGTAACGGGAGCGCAATATTCTCGAAGACGTCGAGCGTTGGCAGCAGGTTGAAAAACTGAAAAACGGTTCCGACGCGGTCGCGCCGCAAGCGCGTCAGCGCATCGTCGTCGAGATCGTTGGTCGAGGTTCCGTCGATCTCGACGCTCCCACCATCGGGAAGATCGACGCACCCAATGAGATTGAGGAGCGTGCTTTTGCCGCAGCCGCTCGGGCCGAGCAAAGCCAGCATCTCACCGGAATCGATGGCGAGGGAGAGATCGTCAAGCGCGACGAGCCCTCCCTCGTAGATTCTACGGACCTTCGTAACGCGAACGGGAAGCACGGCCCGCTCAACCGCCCCCGCAGGGCGAACGGTTGCGCGTTACTTCTTAAAGTACGCTGCGTTGATCTCCGTGAAGTTCGCCCACTTCGCAGGCACGTCGGAGTCGGCGAAGATCGCCTCGACCGGGCAGGCCGAAACGCAGGCTCCGCAATCGATGCAGACTTCCGGATCGATATAGAGCTGTTCGTCGCTCTCCTCACCGTGAATGCAATCGACCGGGCAAACGTCGACGCACGACTTGTCTTTCGTACCGATACACGGTTCGGTGATGATATAGGCCATGAAGCGGAAGAAACCTCACTATGGACGAGCGATAAACGGTGGTAACGATCTCGTTCTCCCAGGATGCAGGGAGTGAGAGGTTGGTTGCAGCGACCTACGTCGCTTTGTGGGTTCCCAAACGGCGAAGAAGATTGAGGGCGAGCACCGCTCCAAGCAGCGCCATGACGGCATCGCGGATGCTCGGCGCTCCGATTCCCGCATGGGCGACGAGCTCCCCTATCCACCCGAAGAGCACTCCGCCGAGCACCCCGGTTGCAATCTCCAACGGGCGGGAGCGGGGCACGCCGGGGATATAGGGGGTGAGAAAGGCAGCGACGAGCGCCCCAATCACGAGCCAGAGGAGAATCGCCATCGCCGCCCCATTCGGCATCGAACGCTTCTCCTCATGGCGGCAGGGGGCGCCCGCCTCGGTGCTCTACGTTGCCGATATGAAAACCATCGCCTTCGCGCTCTGCGCCTTCTTCCTCGCACCACTACCCGCGCTCGCCGGTGGTGCCCAACCCTCTCACGCCATCATCTCCGTACACGGCACGGGGATCGTCTCGCAGATGCCCGACGTCGCCGATATCACGGTGACGATCTCGACGGTCGGAAATAAAGCGACCGACGTCACCTCGCGCAATAACGCCGCCTACGAACGCATTGCAGCGGCACTAAAGGGGCTCGGCATCGGCGCGAACGATCTTCGCACCGCCGGATATAACCTCAGCTACAATCCGCCTCCGAATCCGCTTCCGAAAACCGTCAATCCGTACGTCCACTACGGGTACTCGCTCTATCGCAGCTTTACCATCCACGTTGAAAAGCTCGATCTCGTCGGCAAAGCGATCGATGCGAGTATCGGCAACGGTGCGACCGGCATCAACGGCGTGAACTTCGGGATCGCCGACCAGCATAACGCGCGCCAACACGCCCTCGCGAAAGCAGCGGCCGATGCGCGCGCCCAAGCCCAAGCGGTCGCCGCGGCAGAGCACCTGCGCCTCGGCCGCATCATCTCGATCGAGATCGATGGTGCGACGCCGCGCTACTTCCCGCAACAGGGACTCGCCGTGAAGATGATGATGGCGGCTCCGACGCCTTCGCCGACCGAGATCGCCCCCTCGGCGGTCGCCGTGCAAGCCGGCGTGACCGTCACCTACGCATTACTGCCGTGAAACTGCGGCGCTCCGGCGGCGGTAGAACCAAGCGATGAACGAACTCTGCCGCCGTTGCACCGCTCGCCCCGCCGTCGGCTACGATGAGACGGGGCGCGCGATCTGCGCCCACTGCCGCGCCTCGACAGCCGCCGCACGCTCGGCGATCGGCTGGCTCGGCGCAGCAGCGACCGCTGCGGGGCTCGTGGTCGCCGGCTCGTTGCTCTACGAGCGAATCTCGGGGGATCGCGGCAGCGGCGCGCAGCCGCTCGGCGATCTCGCGAAACGCTTCCGCGGCGGCACGCCGACGCTCGAGAGTTTTTCCCGCGATCTCACCGAGCTGGCGCGGAGCGGGAAACTCGATCCGGTGATCGGGCGCGACCGGGAGATCGAGCGCGTCATCGCCATTCTCTCGCGTCGCAGTAAAAATAATCCCGTTCTCGTCGGAGAGCCCGGCGTCGGCAAGACCGCGATCGCCGAAGGGCTCGCGCAGCGCATTCACGCCGGCAACGTTCCGCAGGCCTTGCGCGGAAAACGCGTGCTCGCGCTCACCCTCGGCCCGCTCGTCGCCGGCACCAAATATCGTGGCGAACTCGAAGGGCGTGTCAAACGCATTCTCGACGAACTCAAGCGCAGCAGCGGTGAGGTGATTCTCTTCATCGACGAACTCCACGCACTCGTCGGTGCCGGTGCGGCCGAGGGTGCGCTCGACATCAGTTCGATGATCAAGCCCGAACTCGCGCGCGGCGAACTCCAATGCATCGGTGCGACGACCTTCGCCGAATACCGTAAGTACATCGAATCGGATGCCGCGCTCGAGCGACGTTTCCAACCCGTGCAGGTCGCCGAGCCGAGCCCCGAGGCGGCGCGCGCGATTCTCGCCGGGTTACGCCGACGGCACGAACAGCACCACCGCGTGCTCATTACCGACGATGCCCTCGACGCTGCCGTCGCGCTCTCGGCGCGCTATATCGCCGATCGTTTCTTGCCCGATAAGGCGATCGATCTGCTCGATGAGGCGGCGGCCTCTGCAGCACTCGCCGCGCCGCCCGGCGCGACCGCGCGCGTGACGCGCGACGAGATCGCCGCGATCGTGACCAAGTGGACCGGAATCCCGCAAAATAGCATCGCCGACGACGGGGCGAACGTTTTGCTCGCGCTCGAAGCGCGGCTCGATGCACGCGTGATCGGGCAAAGTGAAGCGACGCGGAAGATCGCCGAAACACTTCGCCGCGCGCGCGCGG
>JABEUW010000213.1 GCA_013043945.1 Vulcanimicrobiota bacterium
ACGCGCAACGATTCCTCTAATAATTCCTGTCCGGTTTGATCGCCCTCGAGGACGACGACGGTTGGCTTGCTCAAAAGAACTCCTCGTACGATGACGAATGAAATCGCCCAATGGCACGCGTGCGTCGTAAGGCAAGTTCGAGAGATCGCCTCAACTCGGAGATCGTCGGTCTTCTTGCGCTCGGATGCGCGCTGCTCTTCGGAATCGCGTTGGCGCTACCGCAGCATTCCGGCGAGATCGGGCGATGGGGCGCCACGATGTTGCATCGCATCTTTGGTGATGGAGCCCCGCTTTTCCCGGTGCTGGTCGCCCTGATCGCTGCGATCGTCTTTCTCGAAATCGACGTTCCGCGCTTGATTGCGACCTATGGCGGAGCGGCCTTCGCCTACTTTTTACTCGCCGATGCCGCCCTGGGAGCCCGGAGCGACCGCTCCGGAGGGGTACTCGGCGCCTCGATCTGGTGGATGCTCCATCGGCTCGTCGGTGGAGTCGGCGGCACGATCTTCCTCATCCTCGCGGCGATTGTACTTACGATGTGGCTGGCAAATCTCAGCCTCAAGCGGGTTCTCGGGTTATTCGGCGCGCTGTTCGCTCGGATCCGCCTGCCGAAGCTCCGCCTTCCCGAGGTAAGGCTACCCGATTGGCAGATGCCGAAGTTTGCCCGCCCCGCGCTCCCCGTACCCGCGGCGGAGAAGCCGCTGCCCGTGCCTCCGGAGGCGCACGTGCGCCCCGAGCGCGCGGCGTACGACGAGGGCGCGGCATATACCGAGCCGGTGCGAGCGCCGCTCCCAGCGCGCATGCCGGCGGGCCCGGTTGTGGGCGAGTACCAGGCCCCCGATCCTGCGGCGCGCGCGCGCACCTACCGCCTTCCCGATCTCGCGCTCTTCGATCCGCCGGCGAGGCAGGTCGTCGACGAAACCAATCGCGCCCACGTCCTCGAAGATACGCTCGCCTCGTTCGGCGTCGGCGCGAAAGTGATGCATATCGAGCGCGGGCCGTCGATCACGCGATACGAATTACGGCCGGAGCGGGGTGTCAAGATTTCGCGCATCGCCTCGCTCGCCGACGATCTCGCCCTCGCACTCGCGGCGACGAGCGTCCGGATCGAGGCGCCGATTCCCGGGAAATCCGCGGTCGGGATCGAGGTTCCCAACGCGAACGTCTCGGTCGTCGCGATTCGCGAGATTCTCGAGGCGCTTCCCAATCGCGGACAGATTCCGCCGCTCTGGATGGCGTTAGGCAAAGATATCACCGGCCGACCGGTCTTCGGCGATCTTGGAAAGATGCCGCATCTTCTCGTTGCAGGTGCGACCGGATCGGGGAAATCGGTCTGCCTCAATACGATCGTTGCCTCCCTGCTCGTCGCGGCGACCCCCGACCAAGTGCAGATTCTGATGATCGATCCCAAGCGCGTCGAGCTCACCGTCTATAACGGCATTCCGCATCTCATCAAAGAGGTTATTACCGATCCGAAGGTCGCGGCGGGTGCGCTCTTAGAGATGACGCGTGAGATGGATGCGCGTTACGAACGCTTTGCCAAGGCGGGCGTGCGAAAGATCGAAGAGTACAACGCAAAATATCCCGACGAGCGCCTGCCCTTCGTGGTGATTATTATCGACGAACTCGCCGATCTGATGCTGGTCGCACCCTCGCGCGTTGAGACGACCATCATGCGGCTCGCCCAACTCGCGCGCGCGACGGGCATTCACCTCATCGTCGCGACGCAGCGGCCATCGGTCGACGTCATCACGGGGCTCATAAAAGCGAATATTCCGTCGCGCATCGCGTTTGCGGTGAGTTCGCAGGTCGATTCGCGTACGATTCTCGACCAGGCTGGCGCCGAGCGTCTGCTCGGGCGCGGCGATATGCTCTTTCTGCCGATCGATGCTCCCAAACCGATGCGCGCGCAGGGCGCCTTGATCTCCGGGCCGGAGGTAACGCGACTCGTCGAATTTTGGGCGCGACAGGCGCGCCCAGAGAATCTGCTCGAAGTCGAACTCGTTCCGGTTAGCGATGAAGAAGAGAACGGCAAACGTGAGGTCGATTCGCTCTGCTACGATGCGGCGAAGTTTATTATCGAAACGAACGTTGCCTCGACTGCGGCCTTGCAAGCGCAATTCTCGATCGGACATCCGCGTGCGGTGCGCGTGATGAAACAGCTCGAAGATTTCGGTGTCGTCGGCCCACACGAAGGGACGAAGCCCCGCAAGATCGCGCTCTCGCTCGGCGATCTGGAATTGCTCGCGCCTCGCATGGGCAAGGGTGAAGGCTCGCAACAAGGGCTCTTCGACTGATGCAGCGCTTCGGGCGACTTCTGCTCTATGCCGCTGCTGCGCTCGTATCGTTCGGGGCGGCATGCGTGCTGGGCTCGTACGTTATACGATTCGGCGAGCCCGGCGCGGTGATGGCCTTTGCACGGGCGATCGTCGGCATTCACGCGCACCGTGCATGGGATTTCACGCTGATCGCACGCCCGGAGGTGCTCGCCCCGCTGGGCATCGCACTGATCCTCGCGGCGTTCGTGTTTCGCGCCTGGAGCGGACGCATCGCGTTCTCGCTGCTTTCATTGCTTGTCTCGTGGCGAGCCGATGCGTTCTTGCAGCATCTCTTCAAGCGGCCGCGTCGTACCGACTGGGTGATCCATCACGAGACCTCGTACTCCTATCCAAGCTCGCACGCAGCGATATCGTGCGGCTTCTACCTTCTCTGGGCCTATTTCATCGCACGCAGCGAACTTCCGAAGACGCTCCGCATCGCCCTGACCGGCTTGCTCGTACTGCTCTGGCCGGCGATCCTCTGGTCGCGCCTCGCGCTCGGGGCGCACTATCCCAGCGACCTCCTCGGCGGCACGTTCGTCGGTTTGGCGGCGATCTTCGCGCTTGCGGCAGTGGTCGAGACGATAAAGGTGGTAGGCGCCACCTCGCGGCGGGCATAGCATCGTCGTCAATGAGCGTTGCGATGGTGGCCGGCGACCCTGCGCTGGCGAAGATCGAAGAGAAAATCGCGGCGGGCGCGTCGCTTTCGTTTGAAGATGGGCTCGCGCTCTATGCGACGCGCGACCTTCATACGCTGGGGCGCTTGGCGCGCGAGCAGAAGCAGCGCAAGAGCGGCGACCGCGTCTATTACGTGCTGAATCGCTATATTAACTCGACGAACGTTTGCTACGCCGGGTGCACCTTCTGTTCGTTCGCGGCCGACGAGTTCAAGGAAAAAGCGCGCGTCTTTCGGATGACCCCCGATCAGGTCTTCGAGAAAGCGACAGAGACCGGGCGCAACTTCAACCAACTCCATATCGTCGGCGGGCACGACCCGCGCCAGCTCTCGTTAGATTACTGGCTGCCGCTGATGCGACGCTTTAAGGCCGAGCTGCCGCACGTGCAACTCTCGCTCTTTACCGCCGCCGAGATCGACTATATGGCGCGTCGCCATCGCCTGAGCTATCGCGCAATCGTCGCCCAGTTAAAAGAGGCCGGGCTCGATAACGTCAATGGCGGCGCGGCCGAAATTTTTGCCGAGGAGACGCGGAAGAAGATCTGCCCGAATAAAGTGACCGCCGATCAGTGGCTCGAGGTCCACGAAGAGCTCCATCGCCAGGGGGTCGCGAGTAACGCGACGATGCTCTACGGACATATCGAGTCGCTCGAAGATCGCATCGACCACCTCGTGCGCTTGCGCGAATCGCAGCGTCGTTCGCCGGGCTTCAATGCGTTCATCCCGCTCGCGTACCATCCCGACGGAAACGAACTCAGTTACTGCGGCTGGACCGGCGGTATCGACGATATCAAAACCTTCGCCGTCGCGCGCCTGATGCTCGATAACTTCGATCACATCAAGGCCTATTGGATGATTCAGGGGTTGCACGTCTGCCAGGTCGCCCTGGAGTTCGGTGCCGACGATATGGACGGCACGCATGGATCGACCGACGAAGAGATGATCTATCACGCCGCCGGAACGCGCTCGGGACAGTATGTCGACGATCGCGAATTTCGCCGCTTAATCGAGAACGCGGGTTACACGCCCGTGCGTCGGAACTCGACCTACCAGACGTTCGCGCACGATTGGAGCCCCGATGCTTAAATGCGGTCGCATTCGCTACACCAACGATTTACCGATCTTTGCGGCGTTCGACGAAGGGGTCATTCAATATCCCGGTACGTTGCATGAAGATGTCCCAACGCGCCTGAACGCGATGTTACTCTCCGGGGAACTCGACCTCGCACCGATCAGTGCCTTCGCTTGGGCTCGGAATGCGGACCGGCTCGCGCTGCTCCCCGATCTCTGTATCGGCGCACGCGATGAGGTGGTCTCGGTCGTGCTGGTCTCGCAAACGCCCCCCGCGTTGCTCGATAACACGCAGATTTTTGTCACTCAGGAGTCGGCGAGCGGCCGGAACCTCTTGCGGGTTCTGCTGGAGCGCCGCTACTGCATCGCCCCGTCTTACGTCGAGGATGCCGCGCCGATCGACCGCGCGCGTCGCGGCTTCCCGGCACTCTTGATCGGCGACGGTGCGATCGACGCGATCGAAGAGTTTCCACGTTCGCAGGTCTACGATCTTGGAACGCTCTGGCACGAATGGACCGGGCAGCAGACGGTCTTTGCGGTCTGGGCGGCGCGGCGCGAGATCGTCGACGAACGGAACGAAGAGGTCCGCGCCTGTATGGATGCGTTGACCGATGCGCTAACGTGGTCGAAGCGGAATATGGCGACGGTGATCGCCGCGGCGCAACGACGCTTCGTGCGCGCGCCCGGCTTCTACGAGGACTACTACGAGAAGCTCAATTTCACGTTTCACGCTGCCGCGCGTAGCGGGCTCGCGGCGTATTGCCGGGAGCTCTATGCGATCGGTGCGATTCCGCAGGCTCCGCTCGTCGCCCCGGAGGTAACCGATGCCATCGCTCGCTGATCTGCTCGATCGAGCGGCCGCCGGCGGCCGCCTGAGCTACGACGAAGGCGTACGTCTCTATCGCGAAGCTTCGTTGCACGATCTCGGTGCTGCGGCGAACGCACGCCGTATGGCGATGCATCCCGGCGATACGGTGACCTACGTCATCGATACCACCATCAACTATACGAACGTTTGCAACGTTCACTGCACGTTCTGTGCCTTCTTCCGACCCGAACAGCATAAAGAAGGCTACACGATGTCGCACGACCGCGTGCTCGAACGGGTGAAATTCGCGGCCGACCAAGGGGCGACGCAGATCATGATTCAAGGCGGCGTGAACCCCGAACTCGGGGTCGCGTGGTTCGAAGAACTTTTCGAGCGCGTGCGCCGCGAGTACCCCGAGGTCGACATTCATTCGCTCTCCGTCTCTGAGATCGTCGGGATCGCGAAGGTCGAGGGCTGCTCGACACGCGAGGTGTTGCAGCGCTTGCAGGCCGCCGGGCTGAAATCGCTGCCGGGCGCCGGGGCGGAGATTCTCGTCGAACGCGTGCGAAAACGCATCTCCGCGCGCAAAGTGGTGCCCGAGGCGTGGATCGCTGTGATGCGCGAGGCGCAGCAGCTCGGTATGCCGACGACGGCGACGATGATGTTCGGATCGATCGAGACACCCGAGGAGCGGATCGAACACATGCGCGTGCTGCGCGATCTGCAGGATGAGACGCACGGGTTTACGGCGTTTATTCCGTGGTACTACGTTCCGTTCAAGACGCCGTTGCGCGGCAAGGAGGCGACCGGCCTCGAGTATCTGCGCGTGCTCGCGATCTCGCGGCTCTTCCTCGATAATTTCCCGCACCTCCAAGCCTCGTGGTTAACCCCTGGATTGAAGATGGGGCAACTCGCACTGCTCTACGGGTGCGACGATATGGGGGGCACGATTCTCGAAGAACAAGTCGTGCACGACGCCGGGTCGACCAACGAAGCGACGCGCCGCGATCTCGAGAACGCAATTATCGGTGCGGGCTTCCGCCCCGTTATTCGCGACACCTATTGGAATCTGCGCGCGGAGCCCGCACTCGCAACGGCGTGATACGGTAGAGCGAGCGAATCTCGCGGTGCGAGCGATGCGGCTTCATTTCGTGCCAAACCGGCGCCCCTGCTTACCGAGCTCCCGAAAACTGCGGGAATCCCTCGGCGGCGACTCAAATACCGCGGTAATAGGGCGAACTACGGGTAATTTTTAGGAAAATGAATAGATGAGCGGCAGTCCGACGATCATTCAGGGCGGCATGGGCGTCGGCGTTTCGAGCTGGCGGTTGGCTGGTGCCGTTTCAGGGCTTGGCCAACTCGGCGTCGTTTCGGGGGTGGCGCTCGATCAGATCTTTGCCCGCCGCCTGCAAGATGGTGATCCAGGCGGGCACATGCGGCGCGGCGTCGAGAAATTTCCGTTTCAACACTTGGTAGAACGCGTTTGGAAGGCCTACTACATTCCGGGCGGCAGGGCAGCAAACCAGCCGTACAAGAGGCTCTCCATGCCCGTGAAGCAGAGCTCGCCCAAAATCCAAGTGCTCTGCATGCTCGCGAATTTTGTTGAAGTGTTCCTTGCCCGCGAAGGCCACGATAATCCAGTCGGTATCAATTATCTCGAAAAGATCCAGTTCCCACACCTTTCCTCGATCTACGGCGCGATGCTCGCCGGAGTCGGCTACATTCTTATGGGGGCAGGGATTCCACTAAAGATTCCTGACGTCATTGATCGCTTCATCAACCACGAGAGCGCAACCTATCCTCTCGCCGTAACCGGGGCGGGAGAGGCAGACGATACGACGCTGCGATTTGCTCCACGCGAGTTCATGGAACGCGATCTTCCTCCACTGGAGCGTCCTAAGTTTATTGCGATCATCGCGTCGAATACGCTAGCGACGACGATGGTGAAAAAGACCGGCGGGCGGGTTGATGGCTTTGTCATTGAAGGGCCGACGGCGGGAGGGCACAACGCGCCTCCGCGCGGCAAACTGCAACTCGACGAAAGCGGCGAGATCATTTATGGCGAACGCGACAGCGTTGACCTGGAAAAAATACGTGCCTTAGGCCTGCCGTTTTGGCTCGCGGGCGGATATGCCTCTCCGGAGAAGCTGCGCGAGGCGCTCGCCGCGGGAGCGAAGGGTGTCCAGATCGGAACCGCGTTTGCATTTTGCACGGAATCCGCGCTGCGTGAGGACTATAAGCGCGCGTTGGTCGAGCAAGCAGTCGCGCGCAAAGCACACGTCCGGACCGATCCGCTGGCCTCGCCGACAGGGTTCCCTTTTAAGGTCGCACAGATGGAGGGAACCATATCGCAGGACGACGTGTATGAAGAGCGCACGCGCATTTGCGACCTTGGATATCTGCGTGAAGCCTACAAAACGCCTTCGGGGAGGATCGCTTATCGCTGTCCGAGCGAACCGGCGAATATCTACGTCGCTAAAGGCGGTGCTATCGAAAACACCGTCGGACGCAAGTGTATCTGCAACGCGCTGCTGGCGGCGGTAGGGCTCCCGCAGATGCGTGAAGACGGGAGTATTGAGCCGAGTATCGTCACCTCCGGCGACGATCTAACGGAGATCGAGCGTTTTCTTTCGCCCGGCCGGCTCACATATTCCGCAGCCGATGTTATTTCCAAGATGACCGGAGCCTAAATGGCAGGAGGCTCTTGCTTGCTCATCGGCGCATACTGAGGCTATATGGGACTTTTAGACGGCAAAATTGCATTGATCACCGGCGTTGCTAATCGTTGGTCGATCGCGACCGGCATCGCACGGGCTTTTCACTCGCACGGTGCGCGTTTGTGTTTCATCTATCAGGGAGAGCGCGTTCGAGACGAAGTAGAAAAACTTGCCGCCGAACTCGGGGAGGCGCACTGCTATCCGTGCGATGTCACTTCCGACGAAGCGCTCGCCGAATTAGCTGCCGCCATACGACGAGACTACGGCAGCCTCGATGTACTGGTTCATTCTATCGCCTATACAAATAAGGAAGATTTGAAAGGCAAGGTTTATACGACATCGCGCAATGGTTTTGCGCTTGCGCTCGACATCTCGTCCTACTCGTTGATCGCACTTTCAAATGCCTTCGTCGATCTTTTAAATGACGACGCCAGCATCATTGCTTTGACGTATCTGGGCTCGACGGCAATCGTGCCGAACTACAATTTGGCCGGCATCGCGAAAGCGGCACTCGAGGCAATCGTGCGCTACCTCGCATACGATCTTGGCCCACGCGGAATCCGCGTCAATGCGATTTCCGCTGGGCCGATTTCAACTGCCAGCTCGCGGCAGGTGCATGGGCTGCGCTACATTCTCGATGTGGTAGCTGCCGAATCGCCTCTGCGTCGCAACGTGACTCCAGAAGATGTCGGCAAGACGGCCGTCTACCTCGCCTCGGATCTCGCGCGTGCGGTGACGGCCGAGGTGCATTTTGTCGATTCGGGCTTCCACGCCATGGGAATCTTCACGAACGGACGCACGCCCGAATCGGTATAAGGCCTCTCTCCGATTGGCCGTCAACCGAGAGGCAAACCTTCCAAATGATATCCCGCTATTTCAGCGATTGTACGTAAGTCGCTATATCGAGAACATCCTTATCGCTCAGCGTTCCGGGATAGAGATTCGGCATTGGTAGCGCGGGGTTTTTAATCCACGCAACGGTCTGAGCGAGGTTTTTGCGCGAGTCTTCATTCTGCAATGAAGGCCCCATGCCGCCTTGCGCATCAGCGCCGTGGCAGTTCGCACAGTGCTGTTCGTAAAGTGATTTCCCGTGCGGTATATCCCCGACATCTGCAACCGCCGCCGGAGTACTCGCTGCCGTTGCCATCGCCCGTGGGGTAGGCGCTGCGGTCACGAGCGCTTTCGGAGCCGTCGTGGAAACGAGTTTCGGGGTACTTTGTGCGATCGATTTCGCCGAGGGTCGTGCCGAAGGTACGATCGCATGCGGAAATGCCTTGTCATGCTGAGGCGATATCGAAACCGCGGTGCTCGGCTGCGCGACCGCCGAAGGAGCACGAGGCGACGCGGTCGCGGCACGAGCTTTTGGGTTGGTGGTCGTCGTTGGAGCGGCGGTAGCGCCGGGTGTCGAAGCCGCAGGCTTCGTCGTTGTCGCCGTCTTCGCACAGGCGCTGAAAAGAACGAGCGCGAGCATTGCAGTTGCAGTTCTACGTATCATCGATCGCTAACCTCAACTTTCTTTGAAGGTCGGCTCTTTCGCCCTTGCTGCTCGCGCTCCCGGGGCTTACGAAAGGATCGCCTCGCGGATCGTCGCCGCGCCGAGTACTTCCTCACCCTCCGGGGCGAAGAGCGCGACCAATTGCCCCGGGGCGATCGCACGCTGCGGCGCGGCGAAGTGCAGCGTCAGCGAACCGTCGAGCTCGCGGCGTGCGATCGCCCGCGCCGGCGTGCTGCGATAGCGAATCATCGCATCGACCTCGCGCCCCGCGTCAAAGCCTTCATTACGAATAAGGTTGACCTCATCGGCATGTAAGCCGTCGGCAAGCAAATCCTCTCCACGCCCGACAACGACGGTATTACTCTCCGCATCGAGCCGAATAACGTATTTTGGTTCGGAGGAGCCGCCGAGCGGCGCGCGCTGGCCGACGGTGAAATTTGCAACGCCTTCGTGGGTGCCGAGGAGGGCGCCGTCGGTGCCGACGAGTTCGCCCGCTCGCTGCAATCCCGGGCGAACGCGTGCGAGAATATCGCGGTAGTCTCCACCTTCGACGAAGCAGATATCCTGCGACTCGGGTTTGTTGTGAATCGGCAATCCAAAACGACGCGCGTGCTCGCGCGTCTGCGCTTTATCGAGTCTGCCGAGTGGGAGTAGCAAGCGATCGAGTTGATCGCGGGTGAGTTGCGCGAGCGCGTACGCTTGATCTTTCGCCGATGGATTGCGGAACAGGTGCGGGCCGTCATCGCGATGCTCGATCCGCGCATAATGCCCGGTCGCGACGTAGCGCGCGTCCATGCGATCGGCATAATTACGCAGGGTCCCGAGTTTCACGTGATTGTTGCAACTCACGCAGGGATTCGGGGTGCGTCCACGCGCGTACTCATCGGCGAAGCGCTCGATAACGGTACGGCGAAATGCTTCCTCGAAATCAAGAACGTAATGCGGAATGCCGAGGATCGCCGCGCTCCGGCGCGCGTCGTCGAAATCGTCGATCCCGCAGCAGCTCTTGGCGTGCGCGGGCTGCGTCGCTTCGTACATCCGCATCGTCACGCCGATGACCTCGTAGCCCTGCTCGGCCAAGAGGGCGGCCGCGACCGCAGAATCGACTCCGCCGCTCATCGCGGCAATCACACGCGTCTTTGCCATAGCTTCATACGAGGATAACGGGTTGACAAGGCTAACCACAAGCGCTAATGGCGGCGCTTGGAGAACGATTTCGGACTGCACGTGAGGCCCGAGGCCTCACGTTACCGGAGGTTTCCGAGCAAACCCGCATTCGTTCGGTCTATCTGGCGGCGATCGAAGAGGAGCAATGGGATCGCATCGGGGCCGCGGTCTACGTCCGGGGCTTCATCCGCACCTACGGCGCCTTCCTGAAGCTCGACGTCGACCAGGCGCTCCGCGAGTACGCCGGCAGCGATGCCGTATGGGCCTCCCCCGAAGGGAGCCAGGAGCGCGAAGCGGAGGCGAACGCCACTGTTGCCGATACAGGGAAGCGCTCCCTCGCTCCTTGGCTCTGGGCCGCCGGGGTGGTCGCGGTGCTGCTGGTCGCCTACCTGACCTACTCTCTCACCAATTCTGCGCAGCCGGGCACTCCCATCGCCCTCGCCAGCCCCTCGGCATCCCCAAGCCCCGGTCCCGGCGCGAGCCCGAGCCCCGGCGCGAGCCCGAGCCCCAGCGTGAGCCCGAGCCCCGGCGGGAGCGTTCTTCCCGGGCAGGGTACGCTGGTCGTCACACTTGCGGGTACTTCGTGGATGCGGGTTACCGTTGACGGGAATGTTAGCATGGTGGGGACGTTTCCCGCCGGTACGCAACGCGCATTCCGAGGGAAGCACGTCACCGTGCGCGTCGGAAACGCGGCTGCCGTCACC
>JABEUW010000214.1 GCA_013043945.1 Vulcanimicrobiota bacterium
AAGAGCGTGCTCGCAGAGCGCGGGCTCTCCCTTCGCCTCAGCTAGATAGGAAGCGATCATGCCACATCAGCTAAAATACAAGCGTCTCTCGCGCACCGACGGCCACCGTAAGGCGTTGCTTCGTAACCTTGCGACCTCGTTCTTCAAACACGAGAAGATCGAGACGACCTCCACGAAGGCGAAGGAGATCGTTCGCGTTGCCGAACGGCTCATCAGCACGGCGATGCCGGGCGACCTCGCCGCACGTCGACGTATTGCGGAGTTTCTCACCGAGCCCGCCGTCGTGAAGAAGTTGGTCGAACAGATCGCGCCGGCATTGAAGGGCCGCTCCGGCGGTTTCACGCGCATCACCAAGAGCCGGGTGCGCCCGGGGGATGCCGCGGAACTTTCGATCGTCGAGCTCGTTAAATAACGATCGTTTCACGCGTGATGGGACCTATCGAAGCGACGCCTCGGGCAACCCGAGGCGTCGCTTGCGTGTCGGGATAAAAAGATGAACGAAGATGCAGCCCGTCGCCTGCGCCGCCTGATCGCCGGCAATCCGCTCGACCGCGCCGAGTCCGCCGCCTTTATCGGCGAATTGATGGACGGTGCGATCGAGGAGGTTGCGGCCGCTGGGGCGTTAGTTGCGCTGGCGATGCGCGGCGAGAGCGTCGAGGAGATCGTCGGCGCCGCCGAAGCGATGCGGGCGCGCATGGTCGAGCTTCCGCACGACGCAGCGGATCTCGTCGATATCGTCGGGACCGGTGGGGACGGTGCGGGCACGATCAATCTCTCGACGATGGCGGCGCTCGTCCTCGCTGCCGCCGGCGTGCCGGTGGCAAAACATGGGAATCGGGCCGCGTCGAGCGCCTGCGGAAGTGCCGACGTCCTCGAAGCCTGCGGCTATCGCCTCGACCTCTCCCCGGAGCGATCCGCCGAACTCTTACGCGATACGGGTTTTACGTTTTTATTTGCGCCACGCTACCACCCCGCGATGCGGAATGTCGCCAACGTGCGGCGCACGCTCGGCGTTCGCACGATCTTGAACGTCCTGGGGCCGCTCTGTAATCCCGCTCGCGCACCGTTGGCCTTGGTCGGCGTTGCGCGAGACGATCTCGTCGAACCGATCGGCGAGGTCATGCGCGCCTTAGGCGTACGTGCCGGCGGCGTCCTCTGCGGCGAAGGTGGTGTCGATGAAGCCGTTGGGATGGGGGTGACGCATCTCTATCGCTTCGATGAAGCGCAGGCATGGCACGAACGGATCGATCCGGCCGCACTCGGCATTGCGGTTCCGTTGAGCGATCTCGTCGAACGGAGCGTCGAGGATGCGGCGCGCGCCTTCCGTGATATTCTCGGCGGTCGTCGGTCGGGGCGTTCCGAGGTCGTCGCACTCAATGCGGCCGTTGCGTTGTTCGCGATCGGCCGCGCGAGCAGCATGGAGATCGCGCTCGCAAGTTCGCGAGAGATTATCGCATCGGGAGCCGCGCTCGCGCTCTTCGAACGCGCGGCGGAGGCGAGCCGTGCCTGATATTCTCGCGGAGATCTTCGAACGCAAGGCGAGCCGTCGACGCGATGAGGAGCGGCGCGTCCCCTTTGAGGAACAGGTCCGTCGCGCCGAAGCGCGCGTCGGAGAACGGCGCGACTTTCTTGCCGCGCTCGAGCGCGCACCGGGGATCGCGGTGATCGCCGAGATCAAACGCGCGTCCCCCTCGGCGGGGCTCATCGTGCAAGCATTCGATCCCGTCGCCGTCGCGCGTCGCTACGGCGAGGCGAGCGTCGATGCGATCAGCGTCTTGACCGAAGAAGAGTATTTTCTCGGCGATATCGCTTATCTCGATATGGTTCGTGCGGTGAGTACCGCCCCGATATTGCGCAAAGATTTTATCGCGACGCCCTACGAGATCGCCGCCTCGGCGGCCGCGGGGGCCGACGCGGTGCTCTTGATCGTCGCAGCGCTCGGCGACGATACCCTGCGTGCGTGCATGCACGAAGCGCGACGTTACGAGCTCGCTACCCTCGTGGAGGTTCACGATGCCGCCGAGCTCGAACGCGCGCTCGCACTCGGTGCGCGAATCGTCGGCGTCAACAACCGAAATCTGCGCTCGCTCGAGGTCGATCTCGCGGTCGGCGAGGCGCTCTTGCCCCGCCTACCGCGCCACGTCTTTCCGATCGGTGAGAGCGGGATGCGTGACGAGCGCGATGTCGCGCGGCTCGCTCGGGCGGGTGCGCGCGGCGTGCTGATCGGCGAGGCACTGATGCGCGATGGCGAGCCGGAGAAGAAGATCGCGGCGATCCGACGCCACGCTCTCGCGCACTCGTGAGGACGCGCATTAAATTCTGCGGCGTTACGGCGCAGGCGGAGGCCGAGCTCGCCGTCGCGTGCGGGGCCGATGCCGTCGGGTTGATCCTCGCGCCATCGCCGCGTCGGATCTCGCTCCACGATGCGGTAGCGATCGCGGCCACGTTGCCGCCATTCGTAACGCCGACCTTCGTACTGGTCGATCCGGACGAAAAAACATTGGCGGCGGCGCACGCCGCTTGGCCGGCGGCGACGTTGCAATGTGCGGGGGAGGAAGAGCCCGATCTCCTCGATCCCTACGCTCCGCGCATCCTAAAGGTACTCCATGTCGCTGCCGAGAGCACGCCTGACGAGCTCGATGCCGCGTGCAACCGGTATCGCCGTTTTAACGTTTTGCTCGATACGAAAGCCGGCGCGGCACGGGGCGGCACCGGCGCTCGCTTTGCCTGGGATCGTGCGATCGATATCGTGCGAAAACGTCCGACGATAGTGGCCGGTGGATTGACTCCGGAGAACGTCGGCGAAGCAATACGGACGCTGCGCCCGTACGGCGTCGACGTACGCAGCGGAATAGAACGTGACGGACGAAAGGATGAAGCGCTGATGCGAGCATTTCAAGCGGCGGTAAACGATGCCGACCGAACCTAACGCACGCGGGTATTTCGGTGCCTTCGGAGGACGCTTCGTTCCCGAGGTGCTCGTCGCCGCTCTCGAGGAGCTCGAAACGGCGATGCGGAGCGCGTTTGCCGACGATGCATTTTGGCGGGAGTATCGCGAGGTATTGCGGGATTTCGTGGGGCGCCCATCGGCGCTCTATCCGGCGCTCCGCTTTCTCGGCGCGAACGCCTCGGTGCCGCTGCTTTTCAAACGCGAAGATACCAACCATACCGGCGCGC
>JABEUW010000215.1 GCA_013043945.1 Vulcanimicrobiota bacterium
AAGGTGTTCCATGCCGAGCATTGCGGGCAACGCCCGAGCCAGCGTGCGGATTCAAATCCGCAGGCGCTGCAGAAGAATACCGCTCGCGTTTTGGCCATCCTCGGCCCTCTTCGCGCGCGTGCGACGAGCGTCCCGTGCGCCGGGCAACCGTGCGCGCGTCCCGAGGGTTACCCGCAGCGGGATGAGCGCAGCATCGTCGAGGCATATCGTTATCGTGGGGGCTGGGGTCGCCGGCCTGACCGCTGCGGCCCTGCTCGCGCATCACGGTTATCGCGTGAGCCTCTTCGAGAAGCAGAGCGTCCCGGGCGGGCGCGCCGCCGCGATGACCTGGGATGGGTTCACCTTCGATCTCGGCCCCACGCTCTTATTTATGCCGGATGTCTATCGCGAGGCGTTCGCGCGCTGGGGTGGCGACTTCGACCGCGAGGTGCCGATGCTGCGCCTGCGTCCGAATTATCGTTTGAATTACGCCGACGGAAAGAATCTGGTCATCTCCTCGCTGCTCTCCGAGACGATGCGCTCGCTCGAAGCATTCGCTCCGGGATCGAGCGACGGGTTTCTGCGCTATTTTGCCGACGCCGCCGATGCCTATCAACGCTCGCGCCGTCTCTTCGTCGGCGAGCGCATTCGTTCGTTCGCTCACTTTCTCTCTCCGGAACGGATCGCCGCGCTCTTCTCGACCGGCGCGTTTCGGCACTTGGGAGCGCAGGCGTTGCGGAGTTTCGGCGATCCGCGCGTCGCCGGTGCATTTTCGTTTCAGTCGATGTATCTCGGAATGTCCCCTTTCGACGCTCCGCTGCTCTATCGGCTCTTGCTCTTTACCGAACTCGGCGAGGGCATATTCTTTCCCCTCGGTGGAATCGGCGCGCTTCCGCGTGCGCTCGATCGTGCCGCGCGGAGCAATGGTGCGCAGATTCACTACGATACGGAGATCGCGGAAGTCGAGCGCAGCGGCGAGCGCGTTGTTGCGGTGCGCACCGGCGGAGGCGAACGCATCGAATGCGATGCGATCGTGCTCAATGCCGATCTTCCCTACGCCTACGATCGGCTACTCGGCGACCCCGAGCATCGCTCGCTGCGGATGCGCCACACACCCTCGGCGTTGCTCGTCTATGCCGCGCTGGAGGAGCGCTACGACGATCTGCTCCACCACGAGTTTTTGATGCCGAGCGACCTGCGCAGGACCTGCACCGATATCTTCGAGCGGGGGCGGATCCCCGAGGATCCCGCGATATATCTCTGCGCTCCGGGGGCGAGCGATCCGAGGATGGCACCGCCGGGGAAAGAGGCACTCTACCTGCTCGTTCCCGCTCCCTCGCTCGAAGGCGTCGTCGATTGGGCGGGCAAGCGCGATGCGATCGTCGACCGTGCGTTGCGGATCGTCGAAGAACGGCGTTTGCCGGGGCTGCGCTCGCGTATTCGCTGGGTGAGATCGCGAACGCCGCTGGAATTTCAGAACGAACTCTCACTCAACCGCGGTTCGGCCTTCGGGCTCTCGCACGATGTTTTTCAGATCGGCCCGATGCGCCCCGACAATCGGCATGCGAAGCTCAAGAATTGTTATTTCGCGGGCGCCTCAACCCGCCCCGCCACGGGCTTGCCGCTGGTGACGCTCGGCGCGATGCAGAGCGTCGAACGTATCTGCGAGGAGCTTGGGTGAGCGCGAGCAAACCCCATCGGACGTGAACGATCCGGAGGATATCGCTCGCTCCGCCCGTTGGTGCGCGCAGGTGATGCGCGTGCATGCGAAGAGTTTCTATTTCAGCACGCGCGTGCTGCCGCGCGCAAAACGCGAAGCGGTCGAAGCGCTCTACGGCCTCTTTCGCAGCGCCGACGATCTCGCCGACGAACCCGGGCCGACGCTCGACGAGCGACGTAGGGGCTTCGCCATGCTGCGTCGGAGCGTGGAAGCGCTATCGCACGGTGAGCCTGCGAGCGAAGCGCCGTGGGGCGCAGCGGTCGCGCGGGCGCTCGAGCGCTTCCCCATCGCGATCGAGGATATCCTCGCGCTCGTCGCCGGTTGCGAGAGCGATCTAGAGCCGAGCCCGCTCGCAACCTACGCCGAGTTAGAACGATATGCGCGCGCGGTCGCCGGAACGGTCGGGCGATGTTCGATGGCGATCCTTGGCGCGAGCGATGAAGATTCGCTTGCGCGTGGCGAACGGTTGGGCATTGCCATGCAGTACACCAACATTCTTCGCGATGTCGCCGAGGACGAACGGAGCGGCCGCAGCTATCTTCCGGAGCGGGAGGTCGAACGCATCGGACGTCGCGAGGTGATGCGCGCCCTCGCGCAGCTCGCACGCAAGGATTATCGCGAAGCGTTCGTTCTCGCCGCACGGGTGCCGAACGACGGCTCGCGTTGGGCGTTATTAGCGACCGCCGATATTTACGGCGGCATCGTCGATGAGGTGGAGCGGCGCGGATTCAACCCCGACTCCGGGAGAGCGATCGTGCCGACTCCGGCGAAAATTGCGCGCGCGATTCGCTGCTGGGTGCGCGCCTACACCGGTTTCGCGAGCATCAGATAGATGATGGTGAAGAGTGCGAGGGTCATCGTCCAGCCGAGGATGCTCCAGGCGAGAAACGGGCGGGTGAGTGCGGCGTCGTCGCCGGCGCGAGCTCGGCGCTCCATCTGGATTTCGAGCGGGAGGAGCACTGCGAGCCAGAGTGCGCCGCTGCCGATCGCAATTGCGAGCGCGTCGCGCGTCCAGAGCGTCTGCCAGGGGGCGATTCCGAGCCGGGAAGCCAACGCGAGCCCGGTGGTGATGACCGCCGTTCCGAAAATCAGGGTAAAGATCATATCCGTGAAGAGAATTTCGCGGACGGCGAAGCGGCGCAGTCGTTCGTCGCCGGAACGGAACGCGCGCGTTGCCCAGATACCGGTTACCACAAAGTTCCCAAGCCAAAGCACGCCCGCGGCGACGTGGAGGCTTTCGAGAATCGGCATAGCGCGCGGTTCGGAGCCTTCGGCGTGAAGTCCGCCTTGGTCGTCGGTGCGGGTTTTGCGGGGTTGAGTGCCGCGCTCCACCTCGCACGCGCCGGCATCTCGGTACGCGTCCTCGAAGCCGCCGATCGTCCTGGTGGGCGAGCGCAGGCGTGGAGCAGCGGCGCGTATCGATTCGATCTCGGGCCGACGCTCGTCGTAATGACCGACGTGCTGGAAGAAGCGCTCGGCGCGCAACGCTTCGCCGAGTTGGAATTGATGCGCCTCGAACCCGGTTACGAAGTCCGGTGGCGCGACGGCGAACGCTTTGCCATGCACTCCGATATCGCGTTGCTGCTCGCGGAGTTCGAACGTTTCGAGCCTGGCGTGAGCGCGCGTGCGCTCGATTATTTCGCGCGGGTACACGGGGCCTATCGCGACGCGCGCCGGCAAGTCCTCGAACGCGACCACACGCTGCTCTCCTTTGCGGCGTTGCTCGCGCGCCCCGGACGCATGCGCCCGTGGATCGCGGGCTCCTTGCGTCGCTTCACCGAGCGCTCCTTTCACCGGCCTCGCTTGGTCGATGCGCTGACCTTTCAATCGCTCTATCTCGGCACCTCGCCGTTACGTGCGCCCGCAATGTACGCGTTGCTTCCCACCGTCGAAGCGATCGAGGGCATCTGGTTCGCACCGGGTGGAATGGCGAGTATCGTCGATGCGTTCGTCGACGCCGCGCGGTCGTTGGGAGTGGAGTTCGCTTACGGTCGGCGCGTCGATCGGCTCGAGCGTAGCGCGACGGGATCGTGGCGCGCGCACGTCGCGGAGGAGCGCTTCGAGGCCGATGCGGTGGTCGTTGCCGCGGATCGCGAGCCCGCGCTCGCGCTCCTCGGAGCGCGGGCTCCACGTTTTCGCCCGATGCGCTACGGGCATAGCGCGCTCTGTCTCTATCTCGGCCTCCGCCGTCGCGTCGATCTGCCCTATCATTCCGTTTTTTTGCCCGACGATCCGTGGAGCGCCTATCGCGCGCTCGACGCCGGGCGCTTGCCCGATGACCCGCTCCTGTACGTCTACAATCCGGTCGCTCGCGATGCGAGTGCGGCACCCTCCGACGGCAGCGCGCTGCTCGTGCTCGCCCCGGTCCCGAACCTCACGGCGCTCCGCGAAGGCGATCTTGCGGCGTTCCGAAAGCGGCTCTTCGAACGCCTCGAAGGGGAGGTTGGAGAGATGCGCGAGTTTATCGAAGTCGAGCGCATGCGCGGCCCCGCCGAGTGGGCGAGCGAACTTGGGCTCATGCACGGCGCGGCGTTCGGCCCCGAGCATACCCTCGATCAGATGGGCCCGTTTCGACCGCCGATGCAGGATAAGCGTTTCCCGGGCCTCGTCTTCGCCGGGAGCGGAACGCGCCCGGGATCGGGGGTGCCGATGGTGGTGATCTCGGGGCGACTCGCCGCCGAGCATCTGCTGCACCGGTGAGTTGGCAGCGCGCGCAGCGCGTCGCGGGATTCGAGGCATGCTTCGCTCTCTATCTGCGCTGGTTGATGCGGCGCAGCTTCGCGCGCGTCATCGTGCGCTGCGAGAGCGCGTTTCCGGATGCCGGCTACGTCGCCGCTCCGAATCATCACTCGTGGTGGGATGGCTTTCTGGCGTTGAGCATTCATCGTGCCTACGCGCCGAAGCGCCCGTTTAACCTGATGATGGATGACGAACAGTTGCGCCGCTTTCCGTTCTTTCGGATGGGCGGTGCCTTCTCCGTCGATGCAAGCAGCGTGCGCGCCGCGTACGACGCGATTGCTTATGGCGCTCGCTGCGCGCGCGAGGGCGCGGGGCTCTGGATTTTTCCTGATGGCGTGCTACGGCCACCGCTCTGCGCGCCGAACTTCACCTCGGGCTTCGTCCATGCCGCGCGCGCAGCGGAGGTGCCGATCCTGCCGGTGGCGATGCGCTATCTCTTTCTCGGCGAGCAAAAGCCGACCGCGATCGCGGCGATCGGTGCTCCGAGCGACCCACATTCGCGTAGCGCCGTGCGAACGGTACGGGAACGCGTCACGGAGTTACTCGCCTCGATCGATGGCGATCTGCGCGAAGCACGGATCGACGAACGGTATCGGGAGGTCGTGCGCGGCAGCGCCGGTATCGACGAGATCGTCGCCGCCTGCTCCGCACCGTTGCGCCCTCGGAGATGATCGCCACGCTCACCTGGCTGCTTGGAACGGCGCTCGCCATTGCGTTCGGCGGCGCGCTCATGGCGATCTTGAACGCACGATATTTTCGTCGCCTCTCGCCGCAAGCGGGTACGCCGGGAGCGATCGATCTCTACCTACCGATGCGCGATGAGGCGGCGAACGCGCGCGCCTGCCTCGCGAGTTTTCTCGCCCAGCCCGAGCTCCGCCGCGCTATCGTCATCGATGACGGATCGAGCGACGAGAGCGCCGCCATCCTCGCGCAGATCGCTCGCGAGGACGAACGCGTGCTGCTGCTCTCGGTTCCAGCGGGCGCGCCCGCGCAGCGCTCGCCGAAGGCGCGCGCGCTCGCCGCAGCGATAGCGGCGGCGCCGATCGAGGCGCCGTTCGCGCTCTTCGCCGATGCCGACGTGCGCGCGCTTCCGGGTGCGCTCGGTGCGACGCTCGCCACTCGCGCCGCACTCGATGTCGGCGCGGTGACCGGCTTCCCACGCATTCGCGTCCGTGATTTCTGGGCGGCGGGCTGCGCGTTGCTACCGCGGTTACTCTTGCTCGAGGCGTTTCCGATGCGTGCGGCGAGCGGTATCGATCCGCGTTTCGCTGCCGGAAACGGGCAGTGGTTTCTCGTCGAACGCGATGCATACGTGCGGAGCGGCGGCCATGCGGCGATCGTGGGGCTCGTCGAAGATATCGCGCTCGCGAGCGCGCTCAAGCGTAGCGGTACGCGGGTCGCCTGCGTCGACGCACGCGA
>JABEUW010000023.1 GCA_013043945.1 Vulcanimicrobiota bacterium
CATTCTCCGGGATCGCGAAACCTCGCTCGATGCACCCGGCGCCCGTTTGGAACAGAGCGCGCTCTTCTTGCCGACCGGCAGCGGGCACCTCGACGTTGCCGCGACGGTTCGCCACGTCTCCGGGCACACCACGTCGCAGACCGTAGTGAAGGCCGCCGCCGGCGACAATGCGATCGCGCGCTTCCTCGGCAACATCGTAATTCTTCCGCACGCGGCCGGCAGCGATGCCTCGCTCCGCGACGACGCGCTCGTTCTCTCGCCGCACGCGCACATCGATTCGGTCCCCGCACTCGAGATCGCGTGCAACGACGTTAAAGCCTATCACGGCGCGACGATCGGCGCGATCGACGACGAGCAGATCTTCTATCTTCGCTCGCGCGGCCTCGACGAAAACGAAGCGCGCCGGACGATTGCGCTCGGATTCTTCGAGCCGACCGTCGATGCATTTCCCACCGCCGCACTGCGCGATGCGCTGACGCAGCGGATCGTCGAAACGCTACGATGAACCGCGGCGCAAGCGCGACGATCGCGACCGAACGTGAGGTTCGAGCGGATTTTCCGATCTTGCGAGAACGCACCTCGCGTGGGAAACCCTTGACCTATCTCGACTCGGCTGCGACCTCTCAAAAGCCTCAGGTCGTCATCGATGCGCTCGATCGTTACTATCGCGAGTACAACGCAAACATCCATCGTGGGGTGTACGAGATCGCCGCTCGCGCGACCGATGCATTCGAAGAAGCGCGCGCAAAAGTCGCCCGTTTTCTCAATGCCGCCGAACCCGCCGAAATAATCTGGACGCGCAATACAACCGAAGCGATCAACCTCGTTGCGTGGAGTTGGGGAGGCGCCAACCTGCATGCGGGCGACGTCATTCTCATATCGGAGCTCGAACATCACTCGAATTTGGTTCCGTGGCAGCTGCTCGCCGAGCGCACCGGGGCGCAGTTGCGTTTCATTCCGGTCGACGAGCGAGGAGAGCTGATGCTCGGTAATCTCGATCGGTTGCTCGAAGGCTGTGCGCTCGTGGCCATCACTCACGTCAGCAACACGCTGGGCACCATACTTCCGATCGCCGAGATCGTCGCGCGCGCGCATGCCGCCGGAGCGATCGTTCTCGTCGATGGGGCGCAAGCGGCGCCGCACCTCGCGGTTGACGTGCGCGCACTCGATCTCGATTTCTATGCGCTCTCGGCGCACAAGATGCTCGGCCCAACCGGAATCGGCATCCTCTATGGGAAACGGGCGCTTCTCGAAGCGATGCCCCCCTTCTTATCGGGCGGCGATATGATTCGCAGCGTCTCCTACGAGCGCTCGACCTTCAACGAATTGCCCTGGAAATTCGAGGCCGGCACCTCGAATATCGCCGATGCAATCGCTTTCGGCACCGCGATCGATTATCTCGAGGCCTACGGAATGGGGAACGTACGGTCGCACGAACGCGCGCTGCTCGCCTATGCCTACGAACGGCTCGCCCCGCTGGAAGAGCGCGGCCTCGCGATCTACGGCCCGCACGATGTCGATCGCTCCTCCGGTGTCATCTCGATGAATTTTGCCGATATTCACGCCCATGACCTCGCCTCGATCCTCGATACCGAAGGAGTTTGCATTCGCGCAGGGCACCACTGTACGATGCCGCTGATGGGACGCCTCGACGTCGCCGCCACCGCGCGCGCCTCGTTCTACATCTACAACGATCGAAACGACGTCGACGCCCTCGTCGCCGGCCTAGAAAAAGCGGCAACGATCTTTCGGATTTCGTAAGCGAGGCTCTTAAGGACATAACGATGGACGACTTTTACCGCGATTTCATTCTCGATCACTACCGCAACCCACGGAATTTTGGGCATCTACCCGCACCCGATGCGGTCGCCGAGGATCGCAATCCGCTCTGCGGCGATGAAATGCGCGTGGAGATCGAGTTAGACGACGCAGGGAACGTCAGCGATATCCGCTTCTCGGGGAAGGGCTGCGCGATCTCGCAAGCATCGGCCTCGATGCTCATCGAGAACGCCAAGGGAAAGTCGCTCGAGAACCTTATCGCGCTAGGCGAAGCGAACGTGCTGGAGAACGTCGGCATCGATATTAGCCCGACGCGCATGAAGTGCGCGATGCTCGGGCTCGGCGTCCTCAAGAGTGCGGCGCTCGCCGGACTCGCTAAGGCACACCCGGAATAGTCGAACTCGCCTGGTGCGAGAGAATGCGGCCATTCCCGCCTCGTTCGCCGACGAGAAACGACATGACGTAGTGCTTAACCCCGACGATAATATTCGCCGTAACGCTCTGGGCGCCGCCGGTCGCAGGAGCGCTCGTCACCGAAGTTATCTGCAGCGTACCGTCGATGAACGAGTCCGGGCTCCCCGCAGCGAGTAACGCACTCGCCCCGGATGTATCGCCGCGCGCGAGATCGGCGAGATAGACGCGCACCAAGGCACGTGCCGCCGATCCAGCGACCGCCGCAGATGGCACCGGACTCGGGCGTGCCGTACGTTCGATCGATACCTTGGGCTTCTTCGCAACCGCACGCGGCGTCGCCGCAGCGCTCGGCTTCGGGCTCGGCGCCACCGTGGAAGTCGGCGTCGGCGAAGCGCTCGCGGAGGGCGAAGGCCGAGCGCTTGCTGTCGGCGTCGGCTTCGGGCTCGGCGTCAACTTCGGCTTCGGCGTCAACTTCGGCTTCGGCGTCCTCTTCGGCGTCGGCGTCGCAACCGGCGCGAGCGTCGGCGTCTCGGTGGGGACCGGCGAGATACTCGGGAGGCTCGTGGGCAGATGTGCGTGCATCGCCGTGAGCCGCCCGGCAAAACCGCCGATAGCAAGCCCCGCGAGCACGACCAAAAGCCCGAGAAGTAGGACCGGCATCCAACCGCCTCCCTCCGGAGGCTGTTCGCGACGGCGACGGTTTGATAGATCGTTCATGACGTTGTACCGAGGAAGTACGCGCTACGGGCAGGCTGATCCTCGATTTGACGGCGAAGTACCCCCGCGTGATCCACGTGAGGGTTCCGCTCGATCTCAATGCCATCGCCGACGGCGATGCAAGTGCATTCGCGCTAGCGACGCCGCTCTCGCTCGTGCAGATCCTCGCGCTTGCGGTGCGTCAGAGCATCGGGGAGCGCGCTCCGCGCGATCTCTTCGAACGAAACTTCGAGCGTACGCTTGCCGCCCTCGACTCCGGGGATATCACCGTCACCGTCGACGGCCGGGAGTGTCGGCGGCTCGACGACGTCATCGTCTGCGGAACCAATGCGTCGGTGAGGTTTTTCCTCAGCCACGCACGCCTCTCGTCGATCGCCGCGTTCTTCCGCTAACCTCGCGTGCCTCAGCAGCGGACGACGCTCTCGGCGATTCTACGAGAGGCCTTCGGGCGCTTGCACGATCGTTGGGCCGGAACGCTCGGCGCAACGGCGATCGCCTGCGCTCTCGGATTGGCGATCGCTCGCGCACCGATGCAACCACTCGTCGCCGAGAGCGCGGCGCAGCTCATCGCCCTCCCACTGCTTGCAAGCTTCATCTATCTCTGGGTGACCGATCTTCCCGACGGATCGCCCCGCTCGCTGAGCAACGCCCTCGAACGCTTGCTCGAGCGATCGTGGGCGGTGCTGTTAATCGATCTTGCACTCTCGCTCATTCAGGCGCTCACCGCGGCACCGAGCATGATTCTCTGGGATTTGCTGCTCGTGCCGCTCCTCGCCGCGACGATCTATGCAGATGTCGCAGCAACGCTCGATAGCGATATTCCGACGATCGCACTCCTTCCGCACGCGGCTGCGCGCACGTTCTCACTGGCACTACACGCACGCAATTTCGGGCGTATGTGCCTACTGCTCGCCGCGCAATTCGGCTTACAGGCAATCCTTTTGGAGATCGCGGTCATTCTGCCGCACGGCTCGCGCAACGCAGGCACGCTGGTACTCGCGATCCTCGCGCAAGTCGCGCTGGCGGCAGTGACCGCCCGTGCGTTCGTCGAAGCATCTACACCGCATCCATGAAAGCTATCCTCGGCGCGCTCTTCTCTCTTCTGCTGCTCGGCGTACATGCAGCGACGCCGTGCTCCTCGCCGCTCTCGCGTTTTCGCGGAGAGGACGCCTACACGATCGGCGGCCGAAACGTGATGACGGTTCTCTACAGTGGAACGCAGAGCCTCACCGTGCGCCCCGACGGACCGAACTTGCGTCTCGAAAACGTCATCGAGTATACGAAAACGCTCGGCTCGCGCGTCCACCATAAAACCGCCCGCGTCGTCCGATTGCTCACCCCCGATCTCCGCGAAATTCGTACCTCGCTCAACCAAGACGAAGACTCGCTCTCTTTGCTCGACCAGCCTTTTGCCGCGCGCATCGACGCCAAAACGCTCGCCGCACTCGCCGGACTCAAACAATCGATCCCATTCACTGCCTCGTCACCGCTGGGCGGAGCGCCGCTCCACGGCACCCTTCGCACCGCTGATATGCTCGCGAAGCTCCCCTCAGGCGGCGTACGCGTTGCCTTTACCGCATCGGGGCCCATGCGCGGGCCGCTGCCGGAGCTTCCGACGGCGAGTATCGACGGCACGATCTCGCTCGTCGGCACCGCCGAATACGACGCAGTTGGCGCGCTGGTACGCCTTCGGAGCCGCCTGCGCATTCACGGCGTGCTCGCCGCATCGGGGCAGAGCGGCCCGATCGAGATTCTTTACGCGCGACGTTTCGCACCCGATTGTTCGCCCGCCCCGGAAACCTCCGCATCGCCGGTTCCGACGCCCTCGCCGTAAACGACTTTAGCTGACGCCGCCCTTAGAAGGTAGATTCCCGCGCTGCACCGTCGAGTCGGCGCGACACTGTGCGCTATAGAATTTCGTGCCCGCGATTATCACCATACCGTTGCGACCACAATCGAGGGTTTGAGGATATTGCAAAGCAACGCGCACGCCGTTAGCGTCGTGCCAACTTAGGGTCGCTTGCCCGCGACCAACCTACCCGGCAGTCCTTGGCTTATCTACAAATTTGGTTGTCAGACGACCGCTTCGTTGAAACGAGGCACGACGACGGTCTCGAACTCGATTGTGCCGCACAACTCACCGTTGGCAAAGATGTTAAACGTATGAATCCCAGATTCAGTGAACGTGAGCCCTCTTAGCCCGCATTCACCAGATGAACGCGTAAAGTTGCTGCACGTTCGCGGCGATTTGGCTATACTTAGCAAGTGATTTGCGCTGATGATGTAACGCTAAAGTGACGAACCCGACGGGTGAAGCTCAAGACGGCGTTCTGAGACCCGATTTCGACCGTCGTATCATGCTTGAGTTTCGCGGATCGGTTGTCACGTCGGATGCGGGTCTGCTCGCGTATCGCGAACTCGATGATGCACTTGGATTGACTCCGTCAGCCGGTAAACGTCTTGCCGATGCACGCACGGGCAAGAACGGTCGGCACGCGCTCGTTGGCATGTTCCGCCAATCGGTTTTCGGCAGACTTGCCGGATACGAAGACGTGAACGATGCGTTGCGCTTGCGTCATGACCCCGCCATGCGCTGGATCATCGGTGGCAACGCAGCGAAAGGTTCGGGCGCGTCGCCGAGTCAGATGGGGCGGTTCGAAACGAACTGGTTGGCAAAGCCTGAAAACCTCGCAACGCTCACCGATCTCTCGGGTCATTGGATCGACCGGGTTGCGAAGCGCCGTTCATGTAAGCGCGTCGTACTCGACATGGATTCATCCGTCAGCCCAACGCATGGCGATCAAGAGAAGAGCGTGTGGAACGGACATTTCGGTTGTACCTGCTACCATCCGCTCTTCGTGTTCAACCAATTCGGGGATATGGAACGATGCGCTCTGAGGCCGGGCAACGTGCATAGTGCCGACGGCTGGGAGGACGTTCTCAAGCCGATCATTGCCCGCTATCAAGGCGCAGTCGAGCGCATCGCCTTCCGAGGCGACGCCGCCTTCGCGCAGCCGAACATGTACGAGTTCTTAGAATCCGAAGGAATTGAGTACGCGATTCGGCTTCCGGCAAATCAGATTCTCCAAGCGCGAATCGATCATCTGCTGAAACGTCCGGTTGGGCGACCGCCGCATCAGGTTCAGCGATTCTACAAGAGCTTTCACTACAAGGCGGCGAGTTGGTCCCATTCTCGGCGAGTCGTCGCCAAAGTGGAATGGCATCTCGGAGAGTTGTTCCCTCGCGTCGGATTCATCGTCACGAACTTGGGCTACTCATCGAAACATATCGTCAGGTTTTACAACCAGCGCGGAACGTGCGAGCAATGGATCAAAGAAGGCAAAGGGGCGATCAAGTGGACGCGCCTTTCGTGTAGCTCGTTCAACGCAAATGCCGTTCGCCTGCAGCTTCATGCACTCGCATACAATCTCGGGAACTTCATTCGCACGCTCGCGATACCCGAAGCGATTGAAAAGTGGTCGCTCACGAGCCTTCGCGAGAAACTGATCAAGGTCGGTGCAAAGGTTGTCAGGCACGGTCGCTACGTCGCCTTTCAGATAACCGAGGTTGCGATCTCACGGCAGTTGTTCGCTGCGATCATGCAGAGAATCGCCGCTTTGCGATCGCCTCCAATGGCAACGGCAACATGAGCACCCCGGCGATGGTGTACGGCCGGAAAACGACGGGAGAACTATGCCCTTTTGTGCACCCAATCGGCTTTTTCGGTGTTCGGTGGCGCATACGTCCGTCTCGCGCGCCCCAAACGGAGTCCAAAACCCCAATCACATCGCCGGGCGACGCTCCACATGCAGGCAACCGGGCATCTGGGGTAAAAAGGCTTGTCCATATGGGGAATACCCGCTGTAATTCATTTCGGAACGAGGATTGCGGTCGCTCTGCGCAGGAACGACATCGTGCTCGCAGTCCGCTCGCCGGCATCGGGATAGCCCCGGTAGGTTCGACGTCCCGGCCGATGAAGGCGTATCACGCGATAAAAAAAGGACTAGCCAACCCGGAGGTTTCGAAAAACAGATGAAATTCGACGGCCGTATTCGCTCCGCGGTATTTTTCGTTCTCGCACTTGCCATGGTCGGCGCGCTCTGCGCCCCGGCGCTTGCAGTTCAGTACACGCTGACGGTGGAGACCACTACGCCGTATACATAGTCGATGGTGACGGCGCAGGATTTTTGCATGGTTTCGCCATTACCGGAGGGTGCAATCCAACCACACTCCAGACGTGACTTTACGATCGATACGGAGGTGAACGGGGGGTGCGCCAACCCGCGTCTCGCCTCCGATTCGCTACTCGCTCTGCAGTTCCGTGGGGGTAATCATCGTTTTTATCTCAAATTATACAAGCTCGCGCTGCACCTATGGGGCCCCAATTCCTCCAGCAGATTCGAGGAAACCCACGGCTCGTCGACCGGCGTGGTAATCCGCTTGAAATAAGACGACCGTTGCATTCCCTCGCGCCGTCAACGACGTCGAAAAGAGCACTGTAGCAAAATTAGCGCGGTGCTCTTTTCGTATCTCTGGTTGAAGAAGCACCCCGCGATATTTCGGCGCTTAGGTCAATAGCTTGAAACTGCGTGTCATGCTGCGACGATAAGGCAGGTGCCATAAAGTCCTTAACATCACCGCTAGGAGCGCGTAGCCGTAGCGTTACCTCCTGCAGTGTCGCTACGCCCTTCCACAAAATGCCAACAATCAGCGGGAACTCAGGTTGAATCGTAGCCGGAAGAGCGGATAGGGCAATTTGATCCATCAGACCAGTGACGTTAATTTTTCCACTAGTGAAAATTGTTTTTTTCACACAAAAATGCGTTACTAATATGCATTTCTTGACATGTCCTCAAGTTCTAAAGGTACTTAAATGCATCAGTAGTGAGGTTTTGGATGCGTGGGTATGATCGGTTGGCGAGGTTGCGTCTCTGGCTGAACGGAACAACCTCGCCAAAGACCATGGACTTGATTAGGATTAGTGGACGCCAAGATAGGTCACTCCCTGAGGAGGGCCAGAAAGGTGTCTCATGCCAAAGAAACGCACCCAGCACCCGGCGG
>JABEUW010000216.1 GCA_013043945.1 Vulcanimicrobiota bacterium
ATCGATGCGCGCGCGCTCCAAGCAACTGCGGGCGGCGCGATAGATCGCCTTCGGAGACTGCGTCGGTTCGCGCAAGCTCGTCTGTCGAACGCGAAGCGAAAAATCGGCGAACTTGATTTTGATCCCGACAGTGCGCGCCCAAAGATTCTGCCGCTCGAGGTCGGCGGCGAGTTCGTGCGCCTGGGCGACGAGCAGTTCGCGCAATCGTCCTTCATCGCTCAGATCGTATTCGAAGGTTTCTTCGGTCGAGATCGACTTCGTCTCGCGCACATCGCTCACCGTTCGTCGGTCGATACCCATCGCGAATTCGCGCATTCGCTCCCATGCCGAACCAAAGAGATCGGCGAGCGTGCCGTCATCGAGTGTGAGAATATCGGCAACCTTAACGACACCTCGCTCGTTAAGTCGCAATTGCGTCTTCGGCCCGATGCCCCAAAGGCGACCGACCGAGAGCGGTGCTAAAAACGCGCGCTCCTCGCCGGGTTCGACCGCGAGCATGCCATTCGGCTTCGCAAGCTCCGAAGCGATCTTCGCGATCATCTTCCCGCATGCGAGCCCCGCGCTGATGCTCAACTCCCGTTCGCGAAAGACCTCCGCACGGAATTCTGCGACCAGTGCTTTCGCTTCATCGAACGGAATCTCGTTGAGATCGAGAAAGGCTTCATCGTGGGAGAGCGGTTCGAGCACGTGACCGCGTGAACGAAGTATCGCAAAGATCGCCTTCGATTCGCTTCGATAGCGTTCCATATCCGGAGGGACCACGACGAGATCGGCACAGCGCTCGAGGGCTTGGTGGAGCGGCATCGCCGAACGAATTCCGAAGGGGCGCGCCTCGTACGAAGCCGTCAGCACCACCGAACGACGATGCGAGCCAGCCACGACCAATGGGCGCCCGCGTAGTTCGGGGCGATCCCGTACCGCGACGCTTGCGTAGAATGCGTCGACGTCGAGATGCGCGATCGGCACGGAGCCTTAGGCAGCCTCTGCGTATAGCCGGAGGATCGTTGCCATGTTGCGTTCGTCATCGGCATCTTCGCCGGGCGTTTCGAGAATTGCCACTTTCTCTCGCAATTCGGCGAAACCGAGCAGTGCACGAAATCCATTCTCTCCGATAAGGCCCTCGCCGATATGCCAATGGCGGTCGCGATTGCCGCCGAGCGGAATCTGGGTATCGTTGAGGTGAAACATCCGTAGGCGATCGAATCCGATTTTTGTATCGATCTCCTCGACGAAACGCGCCACGTCGTCTTTCGTATCGATTTTATATCCCGCCGCCCACGCGTGCGCCGTATCGATACAGATTCCCAGTTGCGGGTGATCGACGGCGCGCAGAAGGGCACCGAGTTCGTCGAGCGTTCCCCCGGCGAGCGCACCGGCGCCCGCCGAATTTTCGAGCACGAGGGCGACCGAGGGCGGAATCTCGGAGAGCGCCTCCTCCAACGCTGCGGCGATCGCCGCGAAGCCGGTCTCGCGATCCCGTTTCCCGTACGATCCGAGATGGGTATTGACCAGTGCGATACCGGCGAGCGCCGCAACGCGTAGGTCGTGTTTGAGGAGATTCAACGATCCGCTGAAAATTTTGGGGTCTTCGCTCGCAAGATTGATCAGGTACGGGGTATGGGTTACCGCAGGGTCGAGATCGTTCCGAGCACGCAACGCGGCAAAGAGCGCTAACGCCTCTACTTTCGGCGTGGCTTGTCGGTAGGCACGAGGGTTGCTTGTAAAGACTTGCATCGTCTTGCAGCCGAGGGCCGCCGATCTGCGGACCGCAGCTTCGTACCCGTCGGAGAGGCGCATATGCAAGCCGAATCGCACGTCAAGACGCTTTGCGAGCGAGATAGAGATACTGCATGAATGCGTGCGGAAAGCTCCCGATCTCGGGGCCGAGCTGCTCGATAAACAACCGCTGTAAGGTGGTGACGTACCGATCGATGCGATCGTCCGCAACTCCGGCGTGTTTGAGACGGATGCGCTCTTCCTCGAAAAATGCATTACGAGTCGTGACCAAACGCCACTGTACGACGCGTAACGACTGCCCTACAAACGGAGCGGCATAAAACTCGCGAAAGCCTCCGACGAGCGTACCGGCGAGCGGATGAATATCGATCTCGCGCGCCGCTTCATCGCAGAGCGGGCGAACCGGCGAGCCCGATAGCGCGTGCTTCCACCAAATTGCTAGCGTTCCGCCGGGCTTGAGAACGCGGTACGCTCCGGCGAGCGCCTTCGTGCGATCGAAGAGATGGTATCCCTGCGCGCAAATATAGGCATCGAAACTCGCCGCTTCAAACGGTAACGCGGTCACGTCGCCCAGGCGCCAGGTCGCCGCAGGGTGCAGCCGGCGAGCGCTGTCGAGCGCCTCGGCATGGAGATCGATCCCGGTAACGGTGGCTCCGTTGTCGATGAACGGCGCACTCGCATCGCCCTCGCCGCAGGCGGCATCGAGAATGCGCCCTCCCAACGGAATCCCAAACTCTACTAACGCATCGTAGAGCGAAGTGGAGTAGGCGAGGGCTCGTGTCGGGGCGTCGTCTTGAACCGTCATTCCGCCGATTCTGTTTGCTCGATGCGCTCGGCGACCTGCTCCTCGGTCGGCTCCTCGACGGGCTCGGCATCGCCGGTGATGAGCGGGAGTGCCAGCTCTCGGGGGCGTTCGATCTCGACTTCCAAA
Source organism: Vulcanimicrobiota bacterium (assembly GCA_013043945.1). GTDB lineage: Bacteria > Vulcanimicrobiota > Vulcanimicrobiia > Vulcanimicrobiales > Vulcanimicrobiaceae > JABEUX01. The sequence goes on from JABEUW010000216.1 coordinate 2,669, forward strand.
TCGGGCAGATCCTCGAGAGAGTTCAGGCCGAAGGATTCGAGAAAGAGCGGCGTCGTCTTATATTGCATC
>JABEUW010000217.1 GCA_013043945.1 Vulcanimicrobiota bacterium
AAGGGAAGGCTCCTCTATGGACGGGCCTTCGCAGCCCGAACGTGTTCAGCAGCGACAACGGCGAGACCGCGATCTCGTCAAAGGCGCGGCCCTCCTGCTTTCTACCGACCGACCGCTTCCCCACCTCTACGACGAATTCGTATCGCTGCTCGCACAGTTCGTCGACGCTTCGATCGTTCTCATTCTCGCGCCGGAGCGAGAGAGTTTACAGTGCGTCTACGCCTATCTCGATGGCGTCGGCGGCGTACCCGATAACCCGGGGGTCCCACACGAAAGCACGAGTGCGCGAGTTTATCGCGAAGCCGACGCGCGGCTCTACGCGCGGGCTCACGAGTGGAATGCGACCAACTACCTTCGACTCGGCGAACGCATCCGAGAGCCCGAGTCTGCGATATTCGTTCCAATTCTCTTCGGAGGACGGAGTATCGGCGTGCTCTCCGTGCAGTCGACGCAGAGCGCCGCCTACGACGGCGACGATCTCGCATTGTTGGAGACCTGTGCGCTCTATCTCGGCGCGCGCATGCACAGCGATCTCGGGCGGCGCGATGCCGAGCGCTTCGAACGGCTCGCGCACGTCGACGAACTGACGGCGATTCCCAATCGACGGAATTTCGAGGAAACCTTCGAGCGCGAAGCGACGCGCGCTCGCCGCATCGGTCGACGCCTCGCATTGTTGATGATCGACGTCGATCTCTTTAAAGAATTTAACGATCGGTACGGGCATATCGCCGGCGATGCATGTTTGCAACAGATTGCCGCCACCATCGCCCAGGCGCTCCGCAGGCCGACCGATCTCGCGGCACGGTATGGCGGCGAAGAGTTTGTCGTTTTGCTTCCGGAGACCGAACTCTCCGGAGCGCTTGGGGTCGCCGAGTTGTTGCGCGCCTCGATCGCGGCGCTCGGTATCCCGCACGGTGGTTCGACGTTAGGGATGGTCTCGGTCAGCATCGGCTGCGCGAGCGGGATGCCGCGTGGGAATACGGAGCGCCAACAACTCGTTGAGGCGGCCGATGCGGCGCTCTATCGCGCCAAACACGCAGGGCGCAATCGCGTCGCCGCCGAGCATCCCATCAACGTCGGCCCGTCGGTCGAACGTAAGAGCGCCTTCGATGGCGTACCGGTCTTTAGCGGTCGCTTCATCGAACGAACCGAGGATATTCGCCGCCTCACGGTGGCCATCGAACGCAGTGCGTTGGTCTCGTTGATCGGCACCGCGGGAATCGGGAAAACGCGCACCGCGATCGAGGCGATTCAGCGGCTCTTACACCGTTTCCCCGACGGCGCGTGGTTCGTCGATCTCGCGGGGTGTGCCGACGAACGAGATACCGAAGCCTCGATCGTGGAAGGGCTCGCACCGCTCGTGCGCCCGGGCTCGAGCATGCGCGAATGCGTTCGAGCCTTTCAACGTTCGCGCGGGTTGCTCTTGCTCGATGCGTGCGACCGCGCGCCGCGCGCCGTCGCCTCCTGTATCGATCTCCTCCTCGATGGCGCACCGGAAATGCGCATCGTTGCCACGGCACGGACGGCATTGGGAGTACTCGGGGAGGCGCCCCTTCGCCTCGAACGGCTCGGGCAACACGCCAGCGAACAACTCTTCTCGTCGCGATTTGAAGAGACGGTACGCGAGCCGCTCGACGTCGCATTGCTGGAAGCGCAGCTTCCGTCGCTTCACGGGCACCCGCTGGCGATCGAACTGACCGCAAACTATCTCGGTGCGCTTCCCGCCGATCTCCGTTCGCGCGGAGGACGCGTCGGAGTAGAAGATGTTGCGAGCGTTCGAAACGCGGCGACGAACGCGCATGTCGATCGAACCTTGGAGCGCGTATTTAAGCGCTGTTACATGGCTCTCGATGAGGATCGTCGGCGAGTATTGCGGCGCGTCTCGATGCTTGCCGGGGTATGGAGCGCGACGGCGGCGCACGCGCTCTGTCGAAGCGAGGTACCCGATTGCGAGGCGACGATGGAAGCGCTCGACGAGCTCGTTCGCCGAGGGCTTCTGCGTAAACAAGCTTTTGGCGAGCGGACGCGTTACCGCGTCGTCGATGCATTGCGTGCTCCGGCACACGACGCTCTCGCACAGGCGGGTGAAGTAGCGATGGTGGCGATTCGCTACCGCGAGTATTACGAAGAACTCGCGGCTTCGATGACGGCGCGCTTTCGCCGCGAGCCATCGACACGGTTGATCTCGCTGCTCAACGACGAATCTTCAAATATTCGCGTGGTGCTACAAATGCTGCTCGCGGAAGGTGAGTTCGAACGTGCGGCGCTCCTCCTCGACGGCCTCCGTGCCTGGACCTGGGAGCGCGGTGCGCTCCATCTGCAAACGCAGCTCGGGCGCCTCGAGGAGGCCGAGCCGCGTTTTATAGCGTGTGGAAAGCGTGCGGAGGCGGCGTTTTCGCTGGCGATGGCCGGGGTGATCGTACGGAACGACCCATCGCGCGCCTCGGCGTACGCACGAACCGCATACGACCTTTACGAGGAGCTGGGCGACCGAATTCGTACGTCTTACGCGCTCAACGCCTTTCTTGCGAGTGATTATATCGCCACCGGTACGACGAGTTTGGAGTGGGAACGCGCGCTGAAAAACGCGATTGCCGTCGCGGAGGAGCACGGTGAGGCAACGCTCGTCGTCGACCTGATGCACAGGTTGGGCGTTCTCTACACGCAACAACGTGAGGTGAAATCGCTCGGAAAGGCGATGGAATGCTTTACGTCATGCATCGACCGGCTCGAAGCGAACGGTGACCGCGAACGAGCCGCTCGACATTACGGCAGCAGCGCCGACGTGGCGTTCTATTCGGGTGACGTTGCCGATGCGATCGCCCGCGTCAGGCGGGCCATTGCCATCTACGAACAGAGCGACGAAGTGTGGTCTATCGCCATCCAGTACATGAACCTGACCGTGTACGCGGCGTTCGCGCACGATTTCGTTACCGCGCGCGTGGCGTTGGCAAAGACATTCGATTACGCATCGCGCTTCGACGACGCGCTCGTGCAGAGCAGCGGATTCGATACCGCGATTCACCTCGCTGCTCTCTCCGGGAAGCACCGCGAGGCGGCGATCCTCACCGGATACGCCGATGCCTCGCGCGGCGAGCGCAGCGCTCGTCAAACGCGAGACCAGATCTTGCTCGATCGAACGCTCGCCGACGTACGCAAGACCGTCTCAACCGAGGAGTTCGATCGCCTCTACGAACGCGGGCTCTCGCTCTCTCCGGCCGAGGCCGACGCACTCGCTCGCTCGCTGTAGGAGGGCGCGCTACATGCGGAAGATGCCGAAACGCGTCGGCGCCTGCGGTGCGTGTGCGGCGGCTTCGAGGCCGAGTGCGATCACGCGGCGCGTGTCGAGCGGATCGATGATGCCGTCATCCCAGAGCCGCGCGCTCGAGTAATACGGGTTCCCTTCGCGTTCGTATTTCTCGAGAATCGGTGCTTCAAAGGCAGCCTTTTCCTCCGGCGACATCGCTCCCTTCACCGTTGAGAGAACCCCGGCGGCCTGCGGCCCGCCCATGACGCTGATGCGGGCATTGGGCCACATCCAGAGCTGTCGGGGCGAGTAGGCGCGGCCGCACATGCCGTAATTTCCGGCGCCGAAACTGCCGCCGATAACGACGGTGAATTTCGGAACCTCGGCGCAAGCGACCGCCGTTACGAGCTTCGCCCCGTCTTTCGCGATGCCGCCGTTTTCGTATTCGCGCCCTACCATGAAACCGGTGATATTCTGCAAAAAGAGCAGCGGGGTACCGCGTTGGGCGCAGAGCTCGATGAAGTGCGCCCCCTTGAGCGCGCTCTCGCTGAAGAGAATACCGTTGTTGGCGACGATGCCGATGGGGTGCCCCTCGATACGCGCGAACCCGCAGACGAGCGTGGTGCCGTAACGCGCCTTAAATTCGTGAAACTCCGAGGCATCGACGAGCCGAGCGATCACTTCGCGAACGTCGTAGCTCACGCGGCTATCGTCGGGGATAATGCCGTAGATCTCGCGAGGATCGTAGGCGGGCGGCACGGGCTCTGCGGTATCCCATTGGCGCGGATTTTCGCGGTGGAGGTTGCGCGCGATCTCGCGGACGATGGCGAGCGCCTGTTCGTCGTTCTCGGCGAAATGATCGGCGACGCCGGAGACGCGCGTGTGAACGTCGGCCCCGCCGAGATCCTCCGCGCTCACCTCTTCGCCGGTCGCCGCCTTCACTAACGGAGGCCCGCCGAGGAAGATCGTTCCGTTTCCCTTCACGATGACGGTTTCGTCGCTCATCGCCGGTACGTAGGCACCGCCTGCGGTGCAGGAGCCCATCACCGCGGCGATCTGCGGAATACGCTTGCCCGACATGCGAGCTTGGTTGTAGAAAATGCGCCCGAAATGCTCGCGGTCGGGAAAGACGTCGGCTTGGAGCGGTAAAAATGCGCCGCCGGAATCGACGAGATAGATGCACGGAAGGTGGTTCTGCTCGGCGATCTCCTGCGCGCGCAGATGTTTTTTGACGGTGAGCGGATAGTACGTGCCGCCCTTAACGGTCGCGTCGTTAGCGACGATGACCGATTGCTGCCCTTCGACGAAACCGATGCCCGTAACGACGCCTGCGGAGGGCGCTTCGTCGTTATACATTCCACCTGCAGCGAGCGCGCCGAGTTCGAGGAAATCGCTGCCGGGGTCGACGAGGCGCTCGATGCGTTCGCGAGCGGTGAGCTTTCCACGCTTGCGATGTTTTGCGACGGCATCGGGGCCGCCGCCCGCTTGTACGCGTTGAAGGTGCTCCCTCAGCTCGGCGACGAGCCGCTCCATTCGAGCGGCGTTGCGGATAAAGCGATCGTCGGTGGTCTCGAGATGGGTCGGCAACTGCATGGCTTCTTTGATTCGCGCTCGATGGGCAAAAAGCCCCGGCGAGCTTTTCATCCCCCTCTCATGCACTGCGGGGCTCGAAGCCATAGAGTGAGGGTAGGTATCACGAACGAGAGGAGTAGGTCGATGGGAAGCGCTCTGACGGTTTCACCGCACGCCGATATTCCGGGGCTGGTGCGCCCCACCGGGCGACTCGACGAGCGCGACGCGCTTTCGCAGTATCGCGGCCCGTGGAACGCTCGCCTCGCCGCGCACCTGCTGCGCCGCGCCGGCTTTGGCGGCGACCCGACGGAGGTATCTCGCGTCGCCGCGCTGGGCATGGAACGGGCGGTCGATTCGCTGATGCAGATGCCGCCGATCGAGAGCGTGGTGCCCCCGAGCGATATCTTCGATGCCGTCGCGTACATCGAGGCGCGTGGCGGATTCCGCGCCCTTCGTAGCGAGGATGTCGCCGAAAAACGGGCGCTCTTTATGCGCGTTCGAATGGGCGAGCACCGCTCGATTCTCGCATTGCAGCAATGGTGGCTGCAGCGGATGCTAAATGCGGGTGCTCCACTCCAGGAGAAAATGGCGTTCTATTTCCACGGTCATTTTACGACCGCGTCGTTGCAAAAAAACGTTACCGCACCGATGACGCTCGCACAGAACCAACTCTTCCGTCGTTACGCGCTCGGAAATCTGCGCGACCTTACGAAAGCCGTCTCGCGCGATCCGGCGATGCTGCTCTATCTCGATAACGCTCGGAACAACAAGGCGCATCCGAACGAAAATTACGCTCGAGAACTGATGGAGCTCTTCACCCTCGGCCTCGGGGCCTATACCGAAGAAGACGTTCGGCAGGCGGCGCGGGCCTGGACCGGCTACGAAGTTTTCCCGCTGCGCGGTGTCGCACGGTATAACCCTCGCAAGCACGACGACGGCGTCAAGAGTTTCCTCGGACATACCGGAAACCTTAACGGCGACGACATCGTCGATATTATTTTCGAACAGCCGCAATGCGCCCGATTCTTTGCGACGAGCTTACTGAACGCGTTTCTCTATAACGATCCCGAAGATGCGCTGATAACGCAGACGGCATCGTTACTGCGCAAACACGATTACGAACTTCGCCCGACGATCGGGGCGTTGCTGCAGAGCAACGTCTTCTACTCCCCGCGCGCCTATCGAGCGCTGGTGAAGAGCCCGGTGGAATTCGTCGTCGGCGCGCATAAGGCGGCGGGGCTCGCGAGCATCGATCCACGCTCGCGCGGTGCGTTGCGCCAGATGGGGCAGATGCTCTTTTTCCCGCCCAACGTCGCCGGGTGGCCCGGTGGAGAGAATTGGCTCACCAGCGACATGGCGATCGCACGCGACAATTTTCTCGCCGGCCTCGTCACCGGCCGGGCGATCGAGCGTTCGTGGTTGGCGAATGCACCGACCGATGCGTCGCAGGCCGCTGCAGCGATGCTCGCGAGCATTCTGCAGGGCGATGCCTCGGCATCGGCGCGCAGCGATTTGGATCGCTACCTCGACGGTGCGGAGAGCTCCGCGCTCGGAACGCTCTCGAGCGAAAATTTCGACCAACGCATGCGTGGCGGTGCCTATCTCACGATGGCGATGCCGGCATTTACGCTCGCGTGAACGATGAAGAAGGAACGGTGACCCGATGAAACGCTCGAAGTTTGTCCTCGGAACGCTCGGCGGATTGGCGCTCGTTGCGAACCCGCAGCACGTGTTCGCGCGTGCGCTCTCGGCCGCGGTACACCCCGGCTTACCCGGAGCCGAGAATCGCGTCTTCGTGCTGATCAATCTCCAGGGCGGGAACGACGGCCTCAATTGCGTGGTTCCGCATGGCGACCCGCTCTACTATCAGCTGCGTCCGCACTTGGCGATCTCCGCGAACGAGGTGCTCGCGCTCGACGCGCGCATCGGCTTCAATCCCGCGATGCGTTCGATGAAGGCGCTCTACGATCGCGGAATGCTCGCAGTGGTTCAGGGCGTCGGCTACCCACACCCGAATCACTCGCATTTTCGTTCGACCGAGATCTGGCAGACCGCCGCTCCCGACCGCTACGAGCACACCGGTTGGCTCGGGCGCTATCTC
>JABEUW010000218.1 GCA_013043945.1 Vulcanimicrobiota bacterium
CCAATAACCGCGCGTCGTAGCTCGCCCGCGATTCCGAAGCGCGGAGCCATATCGTTTTTTCGACGTGTCGCACGCCCGCCGCGCGAGCGCGCTCCGCGGCGCCCGCATCGCCACGATTCACCACCACCGCCGCGAGGTCGATCGGCAACTCGTTACGCGAGATCGCATCGAGCAACGCCTGCAAATTGCTCCCGTTTCCCGACGCCATTGCAACGACGCGCGCGCGGGGTTCCCACCACCGCATAGGGTCGATGCATTCGACAACGCGCGCGCCGAGCACACGCTCGTAAAAGCGCTCGAGTTGCGGCCCGCCGACCGCCGGAATCAGCGCGCGTTCGTAGCCGAGTTCGCGCAGGCGCGTGCAGCCTAAGAGCGCGAGGTCGGCACCGATCCCTCCACTGCGCGACTCGGCGGCGACACCGATCGGGCCAAATATACCGGTCCCGGGGCGCGCTCCCTCGTTGCGTAACCAGGCGTAGCGCAATCCTTGTGCGGCGAGCGAGACGAAGGCGCGCCGTTGCCCGTCCCGCGAGAGTACGAGATTCTTCGAACGATACGCCTCGCCGCTCCAGCCTCCGCCGAAAGCGACATCGATCCACGCGCAGAGCGCATCGTCGCGCTCTCGTTCTTCGACCTGCAGGCCTCGGGCCTCCAATCGCCGTCGCGCTTCGGCGGCGAGCTCTCGGTCGAACGAATCGCTGCGAAGATCGACGACGAGGTTGGCGAGCGCTCTCAATCGGTGCTGCGCGCCGGATGGATCGTCACCTGCGCTTCTTCTCCCGTTCGCGCTTCGATCCAACCGATCGTCTTCGCTCCGGGCACGGCGGCGACGGCGCGCGCCGCATCGTCGACCGGCACGACCAACGTATAGCCGATGCCCATATTGAGCGTACGATACCGCTCTTCGTGCGTGAGCCCGCCGCGCTCGACCAAGACCTGTTGAATTGCGGGAACCGACCAACGCGATTGCTCGAGGACGGCTTTCACCTCGGGGCGCAACGTGCGCGGAAGATTTTCTAACAACCCACCGCCGGTAATGTGTGCCATCACTTTTACCGAGGCGACTTTTTGAATCGCGCGCACGGCCTCGTAATACGACGGGTGCTCGGCGAGTAACGCATCGGCGTAGGTCGCGTCACCAAACGGTTGCAGCCATTGTTCGTGTGGAATGAGCGCACGTGCGAGCGAGTAGCCATTGGTGTGTAAGCCGACGGCGGGAAGCCCGATGACCGCGTCGCCGGGTTCGACGCTTGCAGGATTGGGAACCGCAGCGCGATCGACGACACCGACGATCGTACCGGCGAGATCGAAATGCCCCGGTGCGTAGAGCCCCGGCATCTCGGCGGTCTCGCCTCCGAGTAACGCGCAGCCATGCGCGCGACAGGCGTTCGCACAACCGCTTACGACCGCCGCGGCGATTTCAGGGTCGAGTTTTCCGACCGCATAGTAATCGAGAAAGAAGAGCGGCGATGCGTTCACGACGAGAATATCGTTCACGCAGTGATTGACGAGATCGCGCCCGACCCCATCGTACCGTTCTAACTCAGCGGCGATGAGAATTTTCGTGCCGACCCCGTCGGTCGACGCGACCAACGCGCGCGCCGCGTCCCCCGGCATCGCAAAGAGGCCGCCGAAACCACCGATCGCATCGAGTTGGTCGGGGTGTTGCCAGCGCCCGAGGACCTCGCGGTACTGAGCGACCGCAGCGTTCCCAGCGGCGATATCGACGCCCGCGAGCGCGTAGGCATCCTTGCTCTCGCTCATCGGCGGAGCCCCGCAAGGGCATCGCAGCCCGACGACGGAAAGTTGGGTTCAACGGAAGGCGTTTTCACCTCGCCTTCTTCACCCACGGGAAAGGTTGACCATGCACGTTCTTCAATCATCTGATGCTCTCGGTTCGCTGCCATGCGCGATTGCCGTGCCGATTCCCTCGGAGAGCCCGCTCTCGGGCGTCGCAAAAGAGCTCGATACCCTCCTCGGCGGAGCGATCGCCGATATTCTCGCCTCGGGTGAGTTCAAGGGAAAGATCGGCGAGAGTACGCTGTTGCACGCGGCGGCGCACCCCTTCAAACGCGTCTTGCTCGTCGGCCTCGGGGATGCCGCAACCTTCAGCCCATCGGTACTCGCAAAGGTCGCAGGGAGCGCTGTTCGCGCACTTGGCAAACGTGGCGCGACCAAACTCGCAATCGCATTTCCGCAGCAGGCCGCCGGCGACGAAGAGCGCTGCGCCTCGTTTGCCGCCGAAGGAGCGATCGCCGGTAGCTTCGAGACGACGACCTACCAGAAGGCTCCCGAACGCGCGATCGCGGTCGGCGAGGTGCTCCTCCTTTCTCACGGATTCAATGCCGAAGCGATCGGCCGCGGGCTTAAGCGCGGCGTCGCCATCGGCGAAGCGGTCAATCTCGCACGTCGCTTAGCGCTGACGCCGGCGAACGATATGACGCCGACGCATCTCGCCGCCGAAGCGAGAGCGGTCGCCAAGGCGCACGGCATGGAGATTGAAGTCCACGATGCCGCCTGGGCCGCGAAGAATAAGATGGGCTCCTTCCTCTCCGTCGCGCAGGGCAGCGCGCAGCCGCCCGCCTTCATCGTCATGCATTACCGTGGTGCGCCCGGTAGCGAGCAATTGCTCGCACTCGTCGGGAAAGGCATCACCTTCGATACCGGCGGCATCTCGCTCAAGCCCCCCGAGAAGATGGAAGAGATGAAATACGATATGTCCGGCGGCGCCGGCGTGATCGCTGCAATGGGAGCGATCGCCGCACTCAAACCGAAACTCAACGTCGTCGGCATCGTTCCCGCAACTGAAAATATGCCGGGTGGGAAGGCCACGAAGCCCGGCGATATCGTCCGTGCGAGCAACGGCACGACGATCGAAGTCATCAACACCGATGCCGAAGGCCGGCTCGTCCTCGCCGATGCGCTGGTCTATGCCCGCTCGCTCAAAGCGACGCAGATCGTCGATGCCGCAACGCTCACCGGTGCCTGCGTCATCGCACTCGGCCAGGCCGCGAGCGCCGCGGTGAGTAATGACGATGCCTTCGCATCGCTCTTTCTCGATGCGGCGAAGGACTGCGGCGAACGGTACTGGCGCATGCCGCTCTACGACGACTACAGCAACGCGATGAAGAGCGATATCGCCGGGCTTCGTGGCCTTCCCACCCGGCATATTTTCAGTTGCGGGAACGATGCCGACGACGTTGAGTTTC
>JABEUW010000219.1 GCA_013043945.1 Vulcanimicrobiota bacterium
GCGGCGCGTGCTCGTTCCGACAACGAGCGAGAGCCGCTCGTTGAAGAGCGCGATCGGTGCGTCGGCGCGCGGCGGAAGCGTCGGTACGCGCGTGGGGCGCTTGCGTTCGTAGATGCTCGCGAGCACTTCGACCGCGCGGCGCATCGCGAAATCCGGTGGCTCGCGCTCGCTCATCGATGCAGGCTGGCGAGTGCCGGAAGGTGGATGCGGGCCTCGATGAAGAGCAATCCTAGGAGCGTTCCCGCATAGGCGAGGCCGATACGAATACGAGCGGGGGTCTCGATGCCGTCGACGGTAGAAGCGAGCGCGCTGCGCCAGGATCCGAAGAGCCAGAAAACACTGAAGAGCGCGATCAGCGCGATCGGTAAGAGCGGAAGCTGCGCGAGTATCGCGACGATGATAAAGATCGGCAGAGCGATGACGACGATCGGTGGCCAGACGGCACGAATGATGTTGCCACCGTCGAGCGGCAGAACCGGCGCCATATTGAAGAGGTTCAGCAGTGCGCTGATATTCGCTGCGAGCATCCAGAACGGGTCGTGCGTCGCCAAACCCATCGTGAGACATGCAGCCGCGAGCCCCATGCCCGCAAGCGGCCCCGCGAGTGCGATATACGCGCCGTCCTCGGCGTTCGCGGGTCGCGCCCCCGGCGTGAGCGCCCCGATAAAAGGAAGGAAGACCGGAGCGCGCACCGCGAGCCCGTAACTGCGAAAAGCAACCACATGCCCGAGCTCGTGAGCGAGAAGCACCAGGGCGAGAATAATCCCGAAACGCCATCCAAGTGTGAGGCCGTAAAGCCAGAGCGTCGCGAGAAAACTCAGGCTGCCGAGCAGCATCGGCACGTGGACGAACAGCAGCAGGAGACCTTTAAACTTCGCAATCAGTCCACCCGCCGCAACGAGGAGGGCGGCGAGCCCTTTGGGTTTCTTCTTCGCCGGCTGCTCGGGCGGTCGGTCCGAAGATTCCATGCGCGACGATGCTTCGACCGCGAAGAAGCCCCCCCTCGTCCGTCGAAGCAGGAAGAGCCATGAAATTTGAAGAGCCGATCGAGCAGCTGATCGCCGAGCCGACGCGCTTTACTCGCGACGTGCGCTTCCCCGATCCATCGGAGATTCGTCTCTACGACGAAACGCTCCGCGATGGCGAGCAGATGCCTGGCGTATGTTATACGCCGCAGCAGAAACTCGAGATCGCGACGGCGCTCGCCGATATCGGACTCCATATTATCAGCGTCGGCTTCCCCGCCGCTTCGTCGGGAGATCGTCGCACGCTGCAACTCGTGATGGAATCGAAACGACGCGGCGAACTCGGTGACGTCGAAATTCTCGTCATGTGCCGCAGCAATCGCAACGATATCGACGTTACCGTCGCGGCGCTCCGCGAGATCGGCGTCGATCCGCGCGAGGTTACCTTTTTCATTTTCTCCAGCGGCAGCGACCTGCATCTCAAGTATAAGGTTGGGAAAGTGCTGTTGCGCTTCGCCGGACGCGACGAATCGGAGTGGCTCTCGCTTCCGCTCTCGTTCTATCGCGAGGCGAATATCGAATTACAGTGCGACGCCGTTCGCCACGCGCGATCGCACGGTGTCGAGCGGATCGAATTCGGCGGCGAAGACGGCAGCCGTGGCGACGTCGAGTACTTCATCGAATACTACAATCGCGTTCTCGCCGCCGGAGGGACGCGTCCGGCTTGGCCCGATACCGTCGGCTGCCTGACGCCGGAGGGAATGCGCGCGCACGGAACGCGGCTTATCGCCGGGCTGCCCGAAGGCATGCCGGTCGTCGCGCACCTACATAACGATTACGGTCTTGGGACCATCAACGCCATTACCGCAACGGCGTGCGGTTTTAAAGTGATCTCCGTTACCGCCAACGGCTACGGCGAACGCGCCGGCAACGTGAAACTTCACGAATACGTCGTCGCTATGCGGCAGCTCTACGGCATCGAGATTCCCGGTTTCAAATACAATAAACTGCGCGATCTTTCGCGCTTTATGGAGCGAATGAGCGGCGTCCCAATGCAGCAGCACGAACCGATCGTCGGTACGCGCGTCTTCGCGCACGAATCGGGAATTCACACGCATGGCATTATGATCGATCGGCGTATCTACGAAGCGGTGCCGAGCGAGCTCGTCGGCGCGCATACCGAGTTCCTCTTCGGCAAACACTCCGGCGTCGCGCTCGTGGAGCAGACGCTTCGTGAGAACGAAGATCGCCTGGCGGCGAGCGGCGTCGAGGTGACGAGCGCACTCGCGCACGCGGTCACGGAGCAGGTGAAGCGTATTCGGGAAGAGCGCGCCGCGGGAAGCCTTGCACAGCAGGCGATCGAGCGCTACGAAGAGATTGCGAGCGGCCTGGCGCTCGACGCCGAAGATGTCGTGAATATCGCACGCGCGATCGGGGCGCGTGGTGGCGCTACCGCGAGTGCTGCGCCGTTATCGGGAAATTAAACGACCGCTTCGGGAACGGTTCGCGCGCGAGCGTAAAGTGCCACCACTCCGCGGGATAGGGGTTAAAGCCGTTGCGCTCCATTAACATCGCGAGGAACATGCGATTCGCGCGTGCTTGCGTGGGCACGGGGGCATCGCCGCGCGAGAGCGGATCGAAATAGTCGTATGGCGTTCCCATAGCGAGGCCGTCGATGGTGAGGTCGACCGTGCTGCCGCGGCTGTGCGAAGAGCGTTCGGAGATATAGCCGCGTGCGAAGAGCTCGGGTTTCGAGAGGTTGGGATAATAAAGTGCCGCGTTTCGCAGATCGTTTGGGCGTTTGCTCCAGGCGACGAACGCGTCGACCGCGCGCTCGGGGCGGTAGCAATCGTAGACGCGGAGGGTGAGATAGTGGGCTAATAACGTTCGTTCGACGCGGAGCAACGCTTTCGCCGCAGGCGTCGTGAGAATGCAGGCGGGGGCGTCGTAGCCGGGGACCCGCGCGCCGGTGAAATTATTCGGCGTCGCATATCGAATATCTTGACGAATCTGCGGAGCGAGCGAGGCGAGGTAGGTAAAACCGTTGGGAAGGATGGCGAGCATCGAAGAAAACGCGAGCAACGTCGCTCGCAGAAGAGGGATCACTCCTTCGCCGCCTCCCCTAAACCGATGCGGGCCTGTTCGAGCCCGGTCTTCGCCGAAACGTTGCCTTTATCGATCGCGAGCGCGCGTTCGTAGTATGGAATCGCGCGCGCGAACTGCGACGACGTGAGATAGAGATCGCCGAGTTGCGTGAGCGCGACGGCGTCGCGGGGATCCTTCGCGATGCGCGCC
>JABEUW010000220.1 GCA_013043945.1 Vulcanimicrobiota bacterium
CGAACATCATCGTATCGTCTGGTCGATTGCGATGCGAGTCCTGGGGGAGCGCGAAGCGGCGGAAGACGTGACGCAAGCAGTATTCATGAAACTTTGGAACGCACCGGAACGATTTGTCGGGGGAAATTTTCCCGGCTGGCTCGCTCGCGTCACGCGCAATCGCGCACTCGACGCCCTGCGTTCGCGCTCCCTTCGTAGCACCGAGGAACTTCCTGCGGCGCTCCCGGAGGACGAGCGATTGGAGGAAATTGCGTTCGCGCGCCTCGATGCCGGCGAGATCCGTCGTGCGCTTGCAACCTTACCGCCCGAACAGCGGAGCGCGATCGAGCTCGGGTTCTTCGGTGGGCTCACACACGAGGCGATCGCCGAGCGCACCGGCGACCCGTTGGGCACGGTCAAGACGCGCATTCGTTCGGGGCTGCGCAAACTGCGCGCAGCTCTCGATGGAAAGATCGAACGATGACCGGGCACGACGCCTTTCTCGACGACGCAGCGGCACTCGCGCTCGGCACCCTATCGCCGGCGGAGGCGGAGCGCGTACGCACTCACCTCACCACCTGCGAAGCCTGTCGCGCCGAATACGAGGCGCTCGCGCCGCTCGTCGCTGCGATCTCGACGCCCGAGGCAGATCTCGCGCCGCCGAGCCCGCTTCTACGCGAACGCATCATGGCGCAGGTCGCACCCGGAGCAAAAGTTCGTTCGCTCCCGCGTAGCACGCGCGCTCCCGCCTGGCCGCTCTATCTCGTTGCCGCCGCATCCTTCGTTGCGGCGCTGATCTCGACGTTCAATCTCGCAACAACCCGCGAGAACATGAGCCAGATGAAAACGCAGGTCGTTGCTCTCAGAGAGCGCGTCCACTCGTTGACCCATGCGCTCCAGAACGAGCAGATGGCCGCGATCGACCTCACCAGCGCCGATGCGACCCACATGCCCGTTCACCACGGCGAGATCGTCATGCGACACGGGCGCATGTACCTCGCAATGCACGATATGCCGATGCCTCCGCACGGGCATGTCTATCAGGCCTGGGTGATGCCGCGAGGCGGCAAAAAAATCGAACCCTCAGCGACGTTTATGCCCGATCGCGACGGCGTTGCCGTGGTGCCGATCGCCGAACACAATGCCGGATCGATGACCGAGGTCGCGGTCAGCGTGGAACCCGTCGGCGGAAGTAAACAGCCGACGACGAAGCCGATGTTCGTCGCCTCGCTCGAGTGATACGGGTCGCTCCGCTCTTGGCCGAGCGCAACGGTGAGGCGCTCGCGCTGCTCGAACGCGAGCCATACCTGAACGTCTTTCTCAGCTACGTTCTCGAACGCGACGCGCTCTCTCGTCGCTCGCTCGTCGGCGCGCTGCTCGATAACAACCTCATCGGGCTCGCGTATTTGGGGCGTCAGATCGTGCTCGCGGGCGAACGTGCCGCCGCCGAAGGATTTGCCGCCTACGCAGCCGGAATGCCGCGCCCAAAAGCGATCACCGCACCGACCGAATTGGTTGAAGCATTCTGGGATCGCGTGCCGGATTGGCACCGTGCCGCCCGTTTAATTCGCGAGCACCAGCCGGTGATGGCGGTCGACGCAACGACGTTATTGGTTCGCAACGATCCGCTCGTTCGCGTTCGCCGCGCGACGCTCGCCGATTTAACGATCGTTGTCGAGAACTCCGCGGAGATGATCGCCGGAGAGCTGGAGAGCGATCCAAGAAAGCACGGCCGCGAATTCACCGCTAACATCGCCGCAATGATCGAAAGCGAACTCTGGTGGATCGGCGAGTGCGTCGGCGAGCTGGCGTTCTTCTGTCACATCGGCTCGTGGTCGCAGCATACCGCGCAGATGCAAGGAATCTGGACCGTTCCACACCTACGCGGAAAAGGTATCGCACGGGCCGCATTCTCAGCAATCTCGGCGCGGCTACTCGAGATCGTGCCGAGCCTCTCGCTCTACGTCAATGATTTCAACCATGCGGCGATCGCGCTCTACCACGGTTTAGGGTATCGCAACGTCGGAGAGTTCCGCACGATCCTTTTCTAACCGCGCGGCGCTAATGATCGCGATGCGTTATTGCGTGTTCGACGTTCTCTACGCCGGATTCAACCGCGTGCTCGGCACGGGTCAATAGGTTCACAATCCAGCGAATCGTTGCCACGACACCGATGACGGCAAAGATAAAAACGATGGCGACGGCCCAGGCGGCATCGCGGGCAAAATTGACGAAAAAGTGTTCCATCGGATCCTCCTTCAAACGATCGCCCACGGAACTTTGCGGGCGGGGCTGGGGTTCAACGCAGCGATGGCGGACTCTTCGTTCGATCTAGCGGTCATCGGCGGCGGGGTCGCGGGGCTGACGGCTGCAGCGCTCGCCGCACGCTCGGGCGCGCGCGTCTTTCTCGCCGAGCATCACAACGTACCGGGCGGCTGCGCGGCATTCTACCAAAGGGACGGGTATCGCTTCGACGTCGGCGCGACCGTCGTCAACGGTTTCGGCGCACGCGGAATTCACCGGCGCGTCTTCGAGGCGCTCGGGGCGAGGGTTATAGCGACGCCCCTCGAGCTCGCAATGATGGTGCACCTGCCAGGGTTGCAGATCGCGCGGTACGGCGACGAACGCTGGCGCGCCGAGCGAATCGCGGCGTTCGGGGAACGATACGAGGAATTCTGGCAACGGCAAGAACGCATCGCCGATCGCGTCTGGGATTTCGCCGCGCGCTTACCGAGCCTCCCGGCCGACTTGGCGAGTGCCGTGCATCTCGCCCGCATTTTTCGTCCGCGCGACCTTGCTTTGCTTGGATTCCAGGGTAGGAGCCTCGCGTCGCTGCTCCCGCGCGACGCCTCACCCGAGCTGCGAGCTTTCATCGACCTGCAGCTCCTCATCACCGCGCAATCGCCCGCGAGCGCAACCGACCTGGCGTTCGGTGCCGCGGCGCTCGATATCGCTCGTGAGGGGACCTATCACCTCGACGGCGGCATCGCGACGATTGCGACGGCGCTCGCGCGTGCGCTCCGGCGCTTCGGCGGAACGATCGCCTACCGTACCGACGTAACGCGCATTCGTGTCGAGCGAGGAAGGTTTGCCGGAATCGATCTCGCCGACGGGAGGACGATTACAGCGCGTTACGGCGTCGCGGCGATTCCGTACGAGAACGTGCTGCAGTTGCTCGGCAGAGCTCCAGAGCCCAACGCACGGACCCGCCAGCGTTGGAGCGCGGTCACGGCATACGTCGGCATAGAAGGCGGCGTTATTCCCGACGATCTTCCGTTGCATCACCAGGTGCTGCTCGACGATCGTTCGCCACTCGGGGAGGCGAACTCCATCTTCGTCTCGCTCTCGGCGGCGAGCGATCGCGGACGAGCGCGAGACGGCGGCCGCGCGATCACGCTCTCCACGCACAGCGACCCGCAACGATGGGAGGATGCATATCGCAATGGAAGCATCGCCTCGCTGCAACGGGAGTACGCCCAACGTATGCTCGCCGGGCTCGAACGCGCCGCCGGAAAGCGCATACCCCCGGCATTCTTCGAG
>JABEUW010000221.1 GCA_013043945.1 Vulcanimicrobiota bacterium
CCTTCTCGAAGATTGCGCGGCGCGGGTCGGCATCGCGTTCTCCGATGGTCCGGCACGCGTTCGCATGATCGCGCGCCCCGATCTCCCCGCAGGCACCGTCGACGTGCGCGTCGAGCCCGAACCGACGGTCGACGAAGCGCTCGACGACGATCTTCACCATCGTTTTTTTCTGCATATGGTGCAGGGAGCGCCGGCGTACGGTATTTTTGCGTTGGAGGAGAGCACCGTCATCGGCCGCAGCGAATCGTCCGATATTTTTCTGCTCGATCCAGGCATCTCGCGCATACACGCCCGCATCGATATCAGCGATGGTGAGGCGACGATCGTCGATTGTGAATCGACCAACGGGACCTATATCAACGATGTGCGCATCGAGCGCCATGTGCTTGAGGACGGCGACGAAATTGTGGTTGGAAGCACGCGAATGCGCGTAGAGATTCGTGACTGAATTACACACGGCTTGGGTACGGCTCGATACGCTCGGCATAACCGCCGCCCTCGGCGTGGTTGCCGCGGTCGGTTTTTTACGTCGCGCCGATGCTCGCGAACCGATCGGCGACCTTACGCCGATTCCGGTACGCGTGTTCATTTTTGAAGGTTCGGAGCGTCGCGAGTTGCGCGTGCTGACGCCCGCCCTCATCGGACGTGCGGGATCCTGTCACGTGCAGTTACAGGATGGGGACGTGAGTCGACGGCATGCGCGCCTCGAGGCCGAGGAAGGCGTGCTCTACCTGCGTGATCTCCGGAGCGCGAACGGTACCTTTCTCAACGGAGAGGCCTTCGAAGGCGCGATTGAATTGCGCGTTGGTGACGAGATCGATTGCGGTGCGACGCGGCTAGAGATTTTGGAGATCGGGGCATGAGCGTGCTGACCGGGTCGCCGTGGCTCGTCGCGCTCGCCGCGCTGCTCGCGCTTGCCTGGGTGCTTCGCCGAACGCGCGGTAGTCGGCGCGATTGGTTCTTTCCCGTTGCGACGATCGTGCTCGTCATCTTCGGGGAGGTGCTGCTCGCACGTCTCTCGCCTGCACTCGCTCGCAAGCAACTCGTATGGATCTGCATCGCCTTCGGACTCGCGACGCTCCTCCAGCCCTATCTTGCCCGATTTCGACGCATCGCAACGGTAAAATACACCTGGATCGTCCTTTCGCTGGGACTCGTTGCCGCGACGGCAATCTTCGGCGAGCGGGTCAACGGGGCGAAGCTCTGGATTCGCATCGGCTCGCTGCACGTCGAACCGGTTGAAATCATCAAACTGCTCTTGGTGTTCTTCCTCGCAGCCTATCTCGCCGAGATGGGCGATGCGATCGCAAAAGCGCGGTGGTGGTCGCTGCGTGCGAACGCAAAATATCTCGGACCGCTCTTTTTAGGCTGGGGCGCCTCGATTGGGCTCTTGGTCGTGCAACGCGATCTCGGCATGGGCGCCTTGCTGCTCTGCACGCTGCTGACCACGCTCTACGCCGCGACGCGGCGCAGCGACCTCGCGCTCGGCGCTGCAGCGGTCTTCGCGCTCGTCGCGTTTTGGGCGGCGGTGCACTTCCCATACGTGCACGAGCGAATCGCCGTCTGGCTCCACCCTTTTGCCGACCCGTACGGGGCCGGATATCAGGCAGCGCAGAGTTATTTTTCTATCGCCGCCGGCGGCCTCTTCGGAACCGGGTTGGGGCTCGGCCATCCCGGCTTCATTCCTGACGTGAGCACCGATTATATCGTTGCCGCGATCGCCGAGGAGTTCGGGTGGTTGGGGATCGTCGCAATTCTCGCGCTCTACCTGGCCGTCGTTCGCCGCGCCGTAAGCGTTGCGCGCGAGCAGCCCGATGCCTTCGCGAGTCTGCTCGCGGTCGGCTTGGCGGCGACGTTAGGGTTTCAAGTAGCGATCATCGTCGCAGGCGTCGCCGGGTTGGTGCCGCTCACCGGGATCACGTTGCCCTTTATCTCGTACGGCGGTAGCTCGATGGTTGCGAACGTCTTGCTGATCTCGTTGCTCCAGGAGATCGCGACGCGTCGCCCTGCGGAGGAGCGCGCGTGAATGCACGCTCGATTTTTTGGGCACTCCTTGCGGGCTTTGCGCTGTGGGCCTTCGTGTACGGAGCATTACACCCGCCAAAACCGCCGCCGATACCGAAGCCGACGCCGCTACCGCGCCTCGCTCCCAGCGGCCCCGCACGGCGCGATCTTTTTAGCCGCGATCCGGTGATCGCCGGGCGAACGCCGCGCCGCGGCTTTATTCCGGGGCCGGCACGCTTGGTAGCGATGGTGGGGCTCTGTGGATCCTCGTTGGCGGCAGAACGCACCATGCTCTCGGCGCCCTTTCCAATCGGGGTCATTCTCGATCCGCGCGCGCGCGATGCGCGTCGCGTCGCGGCGGTTGCGCACGCACATGGGGATGAACTCTTCGTTCAGGCCAAGCGAGCTCCGAGCGCCTCGGCGTTAAGAACGTGGCGGAAGCAGTTTGGAAGTATCCTCGGCATTGCGACCCGACACCCCAACCGCATGATTGCGACGCTCGCGGGAAGCACGTTGGTGCTCTTCGACGAACGCGGCGCAAGCAATCCCATGGAATTTACGCGTTCGGAGATTCGTTTGATCCGTCGCGACGTGCGAATAGACGACCGGGATTCCGTTCCCTACATCACCTATATGCTCGAGCAGGCGACCGCGCTCGCGCGTCGGCGCGGCATCGTGGTGCTGCTGATGCGTCCGCGTCCGAACGATCTCACTGCAGTCGAAGGGCTCTTGCAGCGTCGCCACGACGTGCAGATCGTCCAACCGGCGACCGCCGAGCATGTTTGATCGTCGGCGCGGCATTGCCGTGGCGCTCGTGCTCGTCGCGCTGGCGAGCGGGAGCGCGCAGCGCACGAAATCGGCGGATTCCGGCACCGGCGCGCTCGTCTCCGCGTACGACGGCGGCGCGATCTATCAACAGCAATGTTCGACCTGCCACGGCGTTCGCGGTGAGGGCGTTGCGGGCGTCGCACCGAGTCTCCGGCTCGGCGCAACGCTCGACAGTCGTGCGACCCTGCTTGCCGTCGCGCGGGGCAGCCGCCGCAACGGCGCAGTAATGCCGAGTTGGTGCGGACTCTTGAGCGACCGAGAGATCGCCGACGTCGTCGCCTATATTCGGGTGACGTGGGGCGCGCGGCCGCAGGCGCCGACGGAGGGCGAGGTCGCTACGGCGTGCCGCTCGAGCGCGCAACGAGGAGCGCACTAACCGCAGCGCGCACCGTTTCGAATGCACGCGTTCGTTCCGGTGCGGCATCGGGTCCCGGCGCGAAGAGATTCATCGTTGCGTTCGCTTCGAAGAGCACGACCTCGCCGTTTGCGTCGATTGTAAAATCGATGCCGCCGTAATCGAGCCCGAGCGTTCGGCGAACGTACTCGAGCGCCGTTAGGGCGCGCGCACCGAGCGTCGCGTTCATATCGGCGAGGAAAGCGCGTTCTTTGCGATCCTCCGTCGCTCGTGCGGAGAAATAATGCACCTTCCATTCCTGCGAACGCGCGAGATGGATGGGATAGAGACGGTCGCCGACGATAAGAACGCGATATTTTCGGAAGAAGCCATCGGGAGCGCGCGTGTCGAGATACTCGATGGCGAGCAGTCGATCTCCGGGCAAGGCGGCGAGAACGGCGGGCAGATCTTCGCGGCACTCGACGCGTTCGAAATACTCGCCGGTGTGGAAGCCCGGCGAACGGAGAAGGATGGGAAAAGCGAGCGATGCCGCGGGGAGCTCCGCTCTGGCGATCTCCACGGTGCGTGCAGTACGGAGCCCCGGAATCGATGCCATGCGAGCCGCGTTTTGCACGCGCGAGCTTTCGAGTACCGCAGTGGGTGGATTGAGTACCGGTTCGCGCCGCGTTTCTAGGAATCGCAGGGCACCGGCGAGCGCTTCGCTGCAACGCTCGGCGTCGCCGATCGCGTTGAAGATTAGCGGATAGGCGTCGATCTGCATCTGCGGCTCGTAAAACTCCGCCACGAGAACGTCGCAAGCAAAGCGGTCGGCGTCGACGATCCGTTCGGTATCGACGTTTCCGCCGAGCGCGGAGAGGAGCAGCAGTACCCGCGTGCGCCGCGCACCGCCGCGCGGCGGAACGCGCCGAATCGGGTGTGTGGCGAATCCGATGCGAGCGTGTGCCCGCGCGCGCTCCCACGCAGCGTTGCGCGCGTGGAGGAGCGCGAGCCCTTGATGCGCGTCGATCGACCGTGGATCGATGGCGAGCGCGGCCTCGTACTGCTCGAGCGCCGCCGCCGGGTCGCCTTCGTCGAGGAGTGCGGCGGCGAGATTCGTGCGTGCGCGTAGATCCTGCGGATGCGATGCGACCGCCTGAGCGTACGCGAGTCGCCCGGCGCGCTTGTAGCCGCTATAGGTGAGCAGCGTGCCGAGATTCGTCAACGCCCCGAGATGCGTTGGGTCGGCGGCGAGGATCGCAACATAGGCGTCGCGCGCGGCTGCGCGTTCGCCGGCTGCTTCGAGCGCCTGGGCTTCCTGGAATGCTCGATCCACCGCGCCTCCTTCGAGATGCTGCGTTCGTTCGCCCGTGCGTGCGAGCAGGAGGAGCGCGAGCGAAGAAGCGAAGGGCAGGGGATGCTTGGTCGTACGAAACGTCGCTACGCGTTTGTTGGGTGTTTCGTCGCTTTTTTGTTTGGAACTTCGACACTTGGATCTGCCCAGCCGCAGGGCGCTCCATCACCTCTCGTTTCGATCTCTCCGCGACCACTGCCATCATCGCAACCGGCGACTCTCGAGCCAAAGCAAATACGGCTCGTACGGCGCGTCTACGCGGAGTTACGGGCGGGGAAAAGTGACACGACACTTTTCGATGCTCGAATGAATGAATTGCTCGATCCTGCTTCGCTCGCTTCGATAAAGGCAAGTCTTGCATCGTACGGTACGCCATCCGTCATTACGTCGGCGTTCGAGCAGATTACTCCGACCTACAAGCTCGTCGATTATAGGTTTGAATTCGCCGGCGCTCGCACGTTAAAAATTCGGTTTTCATTCGATCCGGACGGAAAAATCGGAGGGCTCTTTTTCCCGAAGAATTTCCACTAGGGTAGTGGACCGGGTAGGGCACCTCGGCGGCAGGAAGAGCCTGGCAGCAAAGGGGAAGGGCTCCGGTATGAGACCTCGCAATCAGTCGTTCGCTCTTGCCGCCGCCCTCATGGTTTTTCCGGCTGGAGCCTTTGCGGCGAGCCCGGCCCCCGTTGCAACCGCGATGCCGACGCCCGCGCCTACTGCCCTCTCGTCGAAACGACTCGCC
>JABEUW010000222.1 GCA_013043945.1 Vulcanimicrobiota bacterium
ACGGTTGGCGACGTTCTGAACGATACTATGCAACCCAATACCAATCGGCAAAGAGAACGGTGAAAAGCCCTAAGAGCGGGAGCGAGAACGCGAGGATCAGATTGTTGACCCAGGGGCGGTCGCCCCAGCGCGCGAGGATGGCGAAGAGGGGGAAGAGCACGAGCGCGAAGCGCGGCATACTCATGAGGCTCGACGTGCACATCGGTACCAAAACCGAGAGCGCCATATAGGCGATATAGGACGGGCGCAGGCTCTTCCATCCGAAAAACAGCACGGCGAGCATGAGCGCGGTGAAGCTGAGTTCGAGTGCCTGATTCGCCACCGCCGCACCGGAGTGCGCGTGAGCGATCGCGAGAATGGAGTTCGTTACGCTGACCCAGGGTGGGGCGAGATGGCGATTCCAATGCGCCTGGACGTGCGAGAAAAAGAGCGGATCGCCGGTGACGACCCAGAGGTAGGCCATGTAGAGCGCGAGGCCGCAGCCGATCAACGCCGCCGGCAGAAGCGAGCGAAGGTTCTCAACGAGGCGCGTGCGATAGACCGAGTACCACTCCAGCGCGAAGGGCACGAGCAACAAGATCCCTTCGACGCGGCTCATGGCGGCGAAGAAACCGATCGCGCCGGCCATAAGCCAGCGGCGTCGGCGCAGGTAGAAGAACGTCGCGACGGTGAGCATGAAGAAGAGCGACTCGGTATAGACCGCCGAGAAAAAAACCGCCGACGGGAAGATCGAGACGTAAAAAATTGCGCGCCGCGCGACGGTGCGATCGAATTCACGCTCGAGAAGTTTGTAGAGAAATAAGAGTGCGAAAAAAAAGCAGGCGTTCGAAATGAGCAGCCCTGCGACGAGGTGATTGCCGACGAGCAGGCCGAGCGCGCGGATCATCATGGGATAGAGAGGGAAAAACGCCATCTCGGTGCCTTGGTACCCGTGCGTCGCGATATTGAGGTAATGGACGGCGTCCCAGCGCCCCCAGACCGCAAGGAGCAACTGCGAAGACTCACTGACGTGCTGCCCCGGGCGCTGCCCGATGATGACGGCGGCGAGTTCGGCGATGACGATAATTGCCGCACGCGTGGCGACGAAATCGAGCAAAACTTCGCGCACGGTTTGGTTGAATCGCGCCGCGATGAGGACCTTGAGCATCGCGAAGAGCATTGCGGCGAGAACGAGCAACCGCGAGCCGGTGGCGAGGTTCGGGGGCACGATATAGGTCGCCCAGAGGATGAGAAAGGGTGCCCAGGTGATCGCGTCGTGCCGGAGCGACTTGGCGAACGTGACGCCGGCGCGAGCGCTGAAGTAGCGCGCGTACTCAAGCCAGAGCGCGAGCGCGGCAATCGCGCCGAGGACCGGAAGTGCGATGAAGGCGATCTCGCCGAGCGCCGAACCCAGATTTGGGGCGGCCCAGCTCTCCCAGAGGAAGAAGCCGAGGGTCAGCCCCGCGAGCGTCACGATCAGGAGGGCAGGGAGCCCTCCTTCGAATACGCGATGGGTGGGATGGGTGCTCGGCGATGCGGCGTTGTGCTGACGTACGGACACGCCGGGGGGAGTTAAAGGATTCACTCCGCTTCCCTTGTAGCCTGAGGCTGATGAACGATCTAACCATGCAGGCGCGTATGAAGCCCTCGCTTGATTTCGTCACCGTGACCGAGCGCGCCGCGCTCGCGGCCTCGCACTGGATGGGGCGCGGCGAGCGCGATATCGCCGACGGCGCCGCCGTCGAAGCGATGCGCGCGGCGTTGGGCGAGATGGAGATCTCCGGCCGTATCGTGATCGGCGAGGGTGAGCGCGATGAAGCTCCCATGCTCTTTATCGGTGAGGAGGTCGGCTGCGGTGGACCGGCGGTCGATATTGCGGTCGATCCGGTTGAGGGCACGAATTTGGTGGCGAACGGATTGCCGAATTCGATCGCCGTTATGGCGATTGCACCGCGCGGCGGGCTCTTGCACGCCCCGGATTCATATATGGCAAAACTTGCGGTCGGTCCGAAAGCGGCGCCCCACGTCCACATCGATGCCTCGGTCAAAGAGAATCTCGCTGCGGTCGCGCGTGCGCTGGAAAAGCCGATCGGCGATATCTGCGTGGTTATTCTCGATCGCCCCCGTCACGGCGAACTCATCGAACAAGTGCGCTCGGCGGGAGCACGTATCAAGCTCATCTCGGATGGCGATGTCGACGCCTGCATCGCAACCGCCATCGAGACGACCGGTGTCCATGTAGCGATGGGAACGGGTGGAGCGCCAGAGGGCGTACTTGCCGCGGCGGCGATCAAATGCCTCGGCGGCAATTTTATGGGGCGACTGCAGCCGCGTAATCCGCAGGAGGCGGCGCGCGCGCAAGCGATGGGCTTCGGCGATCTCGACCGCGTGCTCGCAATCGAT
This sequence comes from Vulcanimicrobiota bacterium, assembly GCA_013043945.1. Classification (GTDB taxonomy): domain Bacteria; phylum Vulcanimicrobiota; class Vulcanimicrobiia; order Vulcanimicrobiales; family Vulcanimicrobiaceae; genus JABEUX01. The sequence goes on from JABEUW010000222.1 coordinate 2,383, forward strand.
GACATCGTGAAGAGCGACGATGTATTATTCTGCGCGACGGGGATCACCGACGGCGACCTCGTTCACGGCGTTCGCTTCTACGAAAACCGCGCTCGAACGCGATCGATTCTCGTTCAGGCGGGCGGCACGGTGCGATTTGTTTCGACGACGCATCACCTCGGCAACAGGAGATGAGCGGCCGAAGCCATTACGATCTCGTCGTCATCGGCGCGGGGAGCGGCGGGTACGCCGCGGCGCGCACCGCGCGCGATCTCGGTGCGAGTGTCGGAATCGTCGATCGCGGCCCGCTCGGCGGCCTCTGCATTCTGCGGGGCTGTATGCCGAGTAAAGCGTTGCTCGCCAGCAGCGATCGCGTTCAAGCGATCCGTACTGCGGTCGCGCTCGGAATTACCACCGGCGAGCCGCGCGTCGATATGCCGTATATTGCC
>JABEUW010000223.1 GCA_013043945.1 Vulcanimicrobiota bacterium
ATTCGTTTTAAAGGAGTCCCGCACCTGGAACGCGAGCACGCGCTCTATGGAGACCGATGAACATCGCATGGGCGAGGGGAAAGAAGGTCGTATGCTCGCACCGATGACTCCGCTTTGGCGCTGGCTCGTTGTGCTCGCTGCGGCTGCGCTCGCGGCCTTTCTGCTCGTCCCCTATTTTCGCCCGTCGACCTCCGCCGGCCCGGGGACGCTGATCGGTGCCCCGCTTCCCGACCTGCCGCTGCTCGACGAGCGCGGTGCCGCCTACTCCCTCGTAAGCGAACGCGGGCATATTCTCGTCGTCAATCTATGGGCGTCGTGGTGCCCGCCTTGCCGCGCCGAGATGCCCGATCTCGAACGCGTCGCTCGCCATGAAGCGGCCCGCGGCGTCCGTATTATCGGTATCGACCAAGGCGAATCCGGCGCGGTCGCACGATCGTTCGCGCACTCGCTCGGCATCACGTATCGAATCGTCGTCGATCCCACGCAGCGGTACGGCCGTGCGTTTGGAGCCTTCGGCCTACCGACGACCGCGATCGTCGATCGTCGCGGTCTCGTCGTTCGCGCCTTCGACGGGCCGCTGACCTATCAGCAGATCGTACGCGCTCTCGCACCGTTGTTGGAGTCCAAATGAGAATCGGCGCCATTTTTTGCATCGCGCTCTTCGCTGCGGTGCTCGCCGAACTTGCGTTTCCAACGGCGCCCTTCGTACATGCGACGTGGTGGATACTCGCGATCGCCGCAGTCGTATTGGTGGGGAGCATCCGCGTGCTGCGCAGCCTGCGAAAGATCCCGACCCGTCGTCGCACGACGGCCGCCGTGCTGATGCTTGCCGCGATGCTCGTCGTCGGAGCGGCAGGTTTCTCCAACTCGCTCTTCGCTCCGGATCCGCGCAGCATCGTCGCGGTCCCCGGTGCGCAGGTCGCATTGCCCGAGCTCGGCGCGACGCTCGTCTTTCCGGATCTTGACCGCGTCGATGGTCGCGTCGTTCTCGCGCGCGGAGCCTCTACGACGCCGATCTCTTGCCGTCGCGGGCTCTACGTCGGTGCGACGCTGCTGCGCTGTCACGAGCGAACGATCGTCGCCGTTGCGGCCGATACCCTTTCGGGAGCGCACCTAACCGTCACGCAACCGACCGGGAGCACCTTTCTTTCGCCGGTCTTACTCATGCAGCATACGCAGGAGATCGCAGGCTTCGATCTCCCGTTCGATTCATTCGCGGTGCCGGCGATGCATCGCGTCGTAAAGGTCGTACTCTTTACCGCAGCGCAAGCAAAATTACTTCGCGGCGGTAGCGAGCACCGCACCGTGCTCTTTGCCGTCGACGATTCGCTCGGGCGTTCGCTGAACGATAGCCTCGGGTTAGCGGCAAACGGAGCTCGAAAACGTGTCGCCGACTTGCTCCTGCAGCCGCGCATCCATCGCTTTCCGGCGATCGTCGTGCTCGCCGTTCCTTCGCTGCCGACGCTCGGATTGGCGCTGCTTTTGGCGCTCGCGGCGCTCGTCTTATGGTTCTTCGGGAGCCGAGCCGGCGACCCACGCGCGCAGGTTCGATAGTTCGATCCTCCCCACGGAACGGTTCGCTCTCCCCGGACCGAGCGCACGAACGATGTAGATGCCGGTCAGGCGTAATGGCGGCATCGCCGTTGGTGGAATTGAGACGCGCAACGACCGCAGCCCCGGTCGATCGAGTCGCTCGGCGGTCAGCAAAATATCGTCGTTGCGTGCATCGCGCATCGCGACGCGGAGGAAGCCGCCATTCCCCGGCGAGCGTACGTCGAACGAGAGGGCGGTGGTATGGGGAGGCAACGGTTGCTCGAGTAATGCAAATGCCGCGCGTTCCTCGCCGCTGAAATCATAAAAGAGCTCGATATCGCCGCTCCTCCTCACCGGAGCAACGCTTCCGGGTTCCGTGGAGGGGACGCTCAAAAAACGAGCGATGCTCGCGAGATGTAAGGGGATGCTCCGCGAACCGACCCGCACGGTTCTCGTCGCAATGATCCCGCCGATATTCAGGCGCACCCTCGCATCGGAGCTCCCGGCGAGCAGGATCCCCGATGGATCGATCCTCGCTCCGAGGGCCTTCCACGGCAGCAACCTCGGTAGTGCGAGCCGCGCTCCGTCGGCGTTGCGTGCCACCGCGCGAAAGCTCGCGCTTCCATTTGCCGTGACGGTGGCGAGCCGTGGATGGATCGTGAGCGAGGCGGGCTGCGCCGGAATATCGAGCGGAACCCTCGCGTGGAGGGAGCCGTCGCGGAGCACCAGCGTTCCGTGCCCGGTCGCACGCGCAACGAAGCGGCCACGTTGGAAGGTGCCGAGCTGCGAGGGTTCGACGCGAGCGTTGGAGATCGAGATCGCTCCGAGTACGTGGAGTGCGGCGTCGACGCGAACGACCTGCAATGCAACGCGAGCGCCGACGAGCGCACGAATGCTTTGCGGGCGCACGGCGAGCGCGGAGGCCGGCCCAATCGGCGCGGTACTCTCGAGCGCTATTCCCTCGGCGATTCGGCGCTCGCTGCCGTCGGAGGGATGCCCGAGAACGCGCGCGTGCATGCTGCCGAGCGTACGCGCGAGCATCTCGGATGATCCGCCGCCGTCGAGGGCCATCGCATCGCGCGCACCGAGCGCACGCATGAATGCCGCGAGCTCGCGACGGGTGAGGCCGATGCTGTAATGGGGGCTCTTCCCATCGATTTCGACGAGCAGCACGCGCCCCGATGCGGTAATGCCAATCGCGGTCGTCGGAATCGGAACGGCAAAGGATGCGCCGTTTGGTCCCGCCGGGTCGTGCCGATAGGTTCCCGCTTGCAGAAAGTGCGGGCCGCCGCCGAATGCCGTGAGAATCGGAGCGGGCGCGCCGGGCTTCCCAAAGGTGCCGGTGACCTGCAACGTCGCGCCGGGCCCGGGAACGCCGATCCTCGCTTCGTCGCCGAGCCCGTACGCGAGATAATAGCCCGCCGGGTTCGTGCGGAGATTATCGGCGGTAGCGAGAACGCGATAGGCGGAGAAGGGCGGCGTACCCGCGAGCGGCGCGAGCGCGATCAACGTTGCATCGGGAAGGACGGGAATCGCGCCGTAGGACGGCAGAAAGAGCGTGGTGCCGTTGCGAACGCGGCGATCGATCGCCGCGAGCGGAAGCTGCATCGTGCCGATGGAGAGCGATCCTTGAAAGGGGAGCTCACCAATCCGCGCATTACCGTTTCCATCGATCGAAAACATCGCGCGCGGATAGGGCGAACGGAGCAGCGTTGCGTTGCGCACGATTCCGCCGACCGGTGCGCCGTCACCGGCGATCGCAAAGTAATCACCATTGACGGCGGCGACGGCACGAGGATGTGCGGCGAGCATCGACGAGAGGCGCTCTCGCCTGCCGACGAGCGTATGGTGGGCGAGAAACGGAACGAGCGAGAGGCGCGAGTCGTGCGGATCGAATGCGAGCACGGCGGCATGAATCGGGCCGCTCGGCGTAACGAGGCGATAGCGCGTGAGGAGAAGCCCCGGAGCGATCCGTTCGTGCGATACCGTTTCGGTGAGAATGCGCGGAAAGGGTTGTGGAGGCGCGATCGCGCTGGTGCCGAGAAGGAGCAGCGACGCCGCAACGGCGCGCAGCGACCGGCGCGCCGAGATCATCGCCAAATCGAGACGGCTAATGGGTAGCCGGCGGTACGAATCGGTGCCCCCGGAATGCGTGCGAGCGTGTTCGCGTTGAAGATATCCAACCGGTCGTCACGGGCGCACGGAATGTAGAGGCGGTCTCCGCGTGCATCGAAGGTGGGATCCCAGGGCGTATGACAGGTATGGAGCGGCGCGTGCGTCGCTCGGAGTGTGGCTGGATCGAGTACGTAGACGACATCGGAGGCTTCGTCGGTGACGAAGAGGCGATGCGCGGTTGGGTCGAGAGCGATCCCGAGCGGAAGATCGAGCAAAGCACTGCGAGCGACGATATGGAGCTGCGGTTGGGTCGCAATCTCGACGACATCGCCGTCGTCGTTCTTCATTCCACCATTGCGAACGGCATAGAGATGCGAGCCATCGGCATCGAGTGCGAGCGAGAAAACGCGCGAGCCGACCCAGAGGCGGGCGATCGGTTTCAACGTGCGCGTGCGGAGTTCGAGGACGCTTCCATCGTTGACGTTGGCGACGTAGAGGACGCCGCGCTGGGGATCGACAGCGATCCCCTCGGCGGTCATTCCGGTCTTGGCGATCTGTGGAGTCGCGGTAACGCTCGCGACCGCGCCGAGCCCTCTCCATTGGCGCAACGTCGCGTAGAATCTACCGCCCGGTGCTGCGGCGACCTCATCGCTCCCTGCGAGTGGCCGACGCAGGATGCGCCACGGGGCGCGTTCGATGACCGTAAACGCTTTCCCATCGTTATCGGTAACGGCGAGCCGATTGCCGCTGACGGCGATATCGCTCGGTGAGCCGCCGGTGGCGAGCAATCCAAGTGCGCTGAGGCGACGGGCATCGTAGAAGGCAACGCCGTCGTCGTAGCAGGCAACCACGATCAGCGTCGTATGCGCCGGGGGAGCCGGAAGAATCTGAATCGTGCGGGCGGCGATCGCACGACCATCGCTGGCGATCACCTGCGCCCTTCCCTGACGGAGCAACGAGAGATAGCGCGAACCGGCGACGGTCGTGATACGGGCGGGCCCCACGACCGACCATCTAGCATGCGGAGCGAGGCCGACGCCCTGTAGCGCGATGCGGCTACCGATGAAGTACGGAAACGGCGCGAACGATATTTTTGCCGGCACGAAACGCTCGATGCGGGGCAACCACATCGCGCCGAGAAGCGCGCCGGCGGCGCAGGCGAGTAAAATGCTGCGAACGAGCTTCACGCGTCGCTCCGTTGGCGAAGCCCTTCAACGCGAACGAGAGCGGCGAGTGCATCGCTGCTCGGCGCGAGTTCCCCCGATTCGGTGCGGGCGAGATCGATGGCGAACGAAACGATCGGTTGGAATGAGCTACTCGCGGTGAGAATTGTGCCTTCAGGATCGACGGCGAAGATCGTGTTCGACGGCCGATGCAGAAGAACGCCGTAACAGCGAAGTTCGGCGGAGCGTGCGCGCGCGAATCGCTCGCACCAGCCGAGCTCGAGATCGCTCTCGCAGCGAAATATTCGCATGCCGTGCAAGCGCGCTTCCACCAAGGCAAAGGGCGAGGTGAGCGCGGCATCGTCGATCTTCCAGGCATCGTCGATTCCGTCGGGGGCATCGAGTAAACGGCGCGTGCGCTCGGTTACCAAGCGGGAGTCGGAGGCGACGGCGACGCGCCGATGTGCCGGCATCGCGCTGCTCGGGCTGCGCCCCGGTAATGCGAGCGCGCGTTCCCGAACGGCAGCATTCGGTGCATCGATCTCCACCGTCGCGAGGATCCTCTCTTCCCCGTTCTCGGCAGCGCGCGCGAGGATGCTGCCGTCGGCGGCGACGATCGTGCTTTTCCCGCAGTAGCGAGCGATGCCGGCCTCTCCTCCCGACTTATTGGCGGCAATGAATGGGACGCGGTTCTCGCGCGCACGGACGACGGCGAGGAGATCGGCCTGCAGGTTCTCGAGCGCGGCGGGGTTGCGCCCGCTCGTCACCCACGCCGTCGGCATGGCGAGTATCTGCGCCCCGCGATCGACGAGCGTCGCGGCGATCGTTGGGATGCGCCCATCGGCACAGACAAGCGCGCCGATCTTCCCCAGCGATGAGTCGATCGGTGCGATCCGATCTCCGGCTGTAAACCAACGCCGATCGAAATGCCAGAGGAAGAATTTATCGGCATACCCGGCGATGCTCCCGTCGCGGTCGATGAGCAGCGCCGCGTTGAATTGGCGATCGCCGACGATCCGCACGGTGCCGGTAAGGATCGCAGACTCGAAACGCCGAGCGAGCGCCGATAATTCCCCGACGGCTTCGTCGATCTGCTTCGGGTCGACCGGCGTTTCGCCGATAATATAGGCGGGGATCGTCGCCTCGGGTAGGAGCAGCAGGGCGGGCTTCTCTGCCAGCGAGCGCTCGACGGCATGACGAATGGCGGGCCAACGGCTCGCAAACTCCGAGCGATCGTGCGCTTGCAACTGGAGCGCGGCGACCCGCAATTGGGAACTCATACCGCAAGGGTTCGACGCCCTCTCGTCGCTAACCTCAAGGATGCATGTCGCCGTAGTATGTGCGGCGCGCTATCTCCCTCGACTTTATGGAGACAAGGAATAACGTGAAGATCTCTTCCCTGACCGGCGGCATCGTGCTTGCAAGTGCGGTCGCCCTTCTCGGTAGCGCAACCGCGCGGGCCGCCGAGCACCCCTGCGCGGAGAAAGCAAGCAAATGGCAACGAACGGAATGTCGCGAGATGCTTCGATCGGCGCCCGGCGATCAATACTTCGGACGTCTGAAGATGAGCTATCTCGGAATTAACAATACCTTTCGAGACGATGCCATTCGCGCCGGCGCCTACAGCACAAACTCGGGGCTGATTTCCTCGGTAAATTTCGCCGATGAAGCGTTACGCGATTGGGCGCATCGCTATCCCGGCGATCCACAACTCGCTCGGAGTTACTTTCTCGCGATTCAAGCGATGACGAAACTCTACGTGCAGCCCGAGCAAGAGCGGGCATATCACTATATGCTTGTCTTAGTGAAAAAATTTCCGCACACCTATTTCGGAAAGGTGATGAAGAAGAGCCTAGAGCGCGGCTTCACCGAACATTGGTACGCGCCCGCTCAACCGTGCGGAATCAGCGGTGTTTCATCCCCGATCGCCACGCCCGCCGACTCGAACGTCCACGTCGATATCCTCGCTTCGCCTTGTATTCCGACGCCTGCGCCATCGAGTTCGCCGACGCCCTCGAGCTCGCCAACACCCTAGCACGATCTCGACAGAGAAAAAGAGTGCGCCCCCGTCGTTCGACGGGGGCGCACTCTTTCGTTCGTTTGCGACGAATCGCTTAGAACTTGATACCGAGTCCGAGGTACGGGCCGTTCTGAGTGAAGCCTGACGGCGCGTTGAGTTTCACCGTGCCGCGGTCGCCTTGAAAACCGAGATCGATAAACAGAGGGCTCTTGAGGAACGAGTAGGTCGCACCGAGCTCGTACCGGAGGATGCTGTAGGAGACCGTTCCGTTGAAGGACCCGTTGTTGAAGTTGGTCTTCACGGTCGGGTAATCCCAGAGGCTACCATAGATCGAGAACCGCTTGTTCAGGCTCGGAAGCTTCTCGATGCCGAAACCGACGCCGTTGAAGCGGCCATAGCCGTAGTTGTTCGTACGAACCATGTAGCCGATCCCGATGTAGATGTGCGGGTTCGCTACGCGGAGGCCAAAGCGCGCATCGGCAGTGTAGTCGCTGGCGGTGAAGGCAGGCACGAAGTAGGAACCAGTGCTGCCGATACCCGTGACGCAACCGACATCGCCGGAGACGCCGAGATTACCGCAGCTGTTGTTCGCCGGGGTGTAGCCGGCGGGCGTGACGACGCCCTGGTTATGCGGGTAGTTGAACTGCCGATAATCACCTTCAATCATCCAGGGGAGGTTGAAGAGATTGAACTCGGCGGCGCCACGCACCGCATACGAGAACGGGCTCGTCTTGCCGGTGTTACCCGGGCTGAACTCGTTGTAGATCTTCGGTGAGATCAGATAATCGCCGACGATGAAACGATCCTGGTACGGTGCAACGACCGGGGCCGGGGTCGGGGTCGGCGGAGGCGTTGCCGGAGCGGCCGTCGGCGGAGCCGGCGGAGCGGTCGGCGGGGCTGGCGGCGGGGTCGGCGGGATGTACCGCACGACGACGACGCGCTCCTCAGGAACCCACTGAACGTATGCGTTCATCGTCTCCGAGATCACGCGGATCGGCACGAGGACCGAACCCTTGTAGAGCATCGGGGGGACGTCGAGCGTGCGCTCTTCGCCGTTGATCATCGCCGTCTTCTTGCCGACGGTGAGTTTGATCTCGGCGCCGGGCTTGCTGACGGTGACTTGTTTGGTGTGGGCGTTATAGCTTACCGTCGCGCCCATTTGCTCGAACATCGAGCGCAGGGGGATCAGGACGGTGCCGCCACGCACGAGTGCCGAAAGAACGCGGCCCTTCTTGAGAAGGTCGGGTTTCGAGTACACGTGATGGTCGTTATAAAGAATTGGGACTTGCCCCGACGGCGGAGAACCGAAGTTCGCCGGCGGAGCCGCATTGGTCGAGCCCATATCCGCTACGATCGCTTTG
>JABEUW010000224.1 GCA_013043945.1 Vulcanimicrobiota bacterium
CACGGACGACCTCCTCGCGGTTGAACGGGAAGAGATCTTCGTACGAGCCGCCGCCGCGCCCAAGGATGATCAGATCGGCACCACTCTCGTCGGCGCGCGCGATTGCCGCCGCGATATCGCGTTCCGCTCCGATGCCTTGCACGCGCGTATCGAACATACAGAACCCTACGAACGGCCCGCGTTTTTCGATCTCGCGTACGAAATCGTCGATGCCTTTGCCTTCGCGCGTCGATACGACGGCGAGCGTTCGCGGAAAACGCGGCAGCGGGCGCTTGCGCTCCTCGTTAAAGAGCCCCTCGCGTTTCAAGCGTTCTTTCAGCGCCTGAAATTCAACGAAGAGCAGGCCCAAACCGGTCGCTTCAATCTCTCGCACCGTTAGCGAATAACGACTGCGCGGACCGTAGTTGATAATTTCGCCGCGCGCAACCACCGCCAAACCGTCGGCGAGTTCGACGCCGCGCGGCAATCTCTCCGCGCGCAAAAAACAGGAAAGCAACGGGCCGCCCTGCGCCCCCTGATCCTTCAAGTCGAAATAGATCGCGTTCGCCGAGGGATGAAAACCGGTGATCTCCCCGCTCACGGCAATGTCGCGAAAGCGCGGAACCTTATGAAACAGATCGCTCATCCGTTGCGAGAATTCCGCAACGGTGAACGGTGCGAGTTGCTCCTCCGGCTCGCTCATGGGCTCGCACTCGGTGCGGGCGTACTCGATGGCAGCGGGGTCGAGCCGAGCGGCTCGTAGTTCGTCCCGTCGCCCGCGGTGTTCGGAGGCGGCGTCGCGTTGGGTTTTGGAGTCGACGAGGCGATCGGTGATGGAGCGACTTTCGCAGGCCCGCAATTTGCGCGTTGCTGGTTACCGACCAAGAAATAATCGACGCCGCCAGCACAGGTCGGTTCCTTGACCACACCCTTCGGGACGACGAACGGGTGCGGCGGCGTTTTGGCGAGTGCGGCGCGCATAAAACGCGCCCAAATACGAGCCGGAACGTTGCCGCCATAGGATTCGATCATGCGCGAATCGTCATCGTTGCCCATCCAAACTGCCGTCACCAAGTCGGGCGTGTATCCCACGAACCACGCATCGCGAAAATCGGAGGTCGTTCCCGTTTTCCCTGCGGCGGGGCGCCCGATATTCGCGTTCACGCCGGTGCCGTACGCGATCGTATCTTCGAGCATCGAGGTCATGAGAAATGCCGTTGCGGGCGAAACGACGCGACGCTCGTGCGGCGTTCGGTCGTCGAGAACGACGTTTCCGTACGCATCGCGCACCATCAAAATCGAGCGCGGCGTGATATGGAGCCCCTGGTTGGCTAACGTTTGGAAGCCGCTCGCCTGATCGAGCACGCTCACCGATGAAGTCCCCAGCGCGAGTGAGAGATTCGCCTCCAAGGGCGCGCGTACGCCCATCGCATGCGCGTACGCGATGAATTTATCGAGTCCGATTCGATCGGCGAGCTTTACCGCGACGACGTTACGCGAGAGCGCGAGCGCACGGCGCAAGGTGATCGGCCCCATGAACCGATTGTCATCGTCGTGCGGCGACCATGTCTTTCCATCGTACATCGGATAGGTCACCGGCGTGTCGTCCATCACCGTCGACGGCGAAAGGCCGCTGTTCATCGCCGCGGTGTAGAGATAAATTTTAAACGAGGAACCCGGCTGGCGGAGTGCCTGCCACGCACGATTGAATTGATCGGTTGCGGAGAACTTCTTCCCGCCGATCATTGCGACGATCTCCCCGGTCGAGGGGCGAATGGCGATGAGCGCCGCTTGATGTGCTCCGATCCCTTCGGCCTTTGCCGCGCGCAAGCCCCAATCGATCGCCGATTGCGCCTCACTCTCCATTTGCGGGTCGAGGCTCGTATAGACCTGCAACCCACCTTCGCGAACTGCCCGATTACCAAATAAGCGCTGTAAACGCGCGATAACGTAGGTCGTGAACCACGGCGCGCGATACCCGAGCGGGCCATCGCTGCGTTCTTTCACTAGGTGCAACGGAGCCGCATACGCAGCGCGTGCTTGCGCGCGCGTAATGTAGCCGCTCGCAACCATGCGGCCGAGCACGTGGCGTTGGCGTTCTCGCGCCAATTTGAGATTGACGAAGGGCGAATAATCGGAAGGGGCGGCAACGACGCCGGCGATAATCGCGGCTTGGCCGATCGTCAGCTGCGAGACGCTCCGTCCGAAGTAGGTCCGTGCGGCGGCATCGACGCCGTAGGCTCCCGAACCGAGATAAATGAGGTTGAGGTAGCGCTCGAGGATCTGGTCTTTGGTGTAATAATGCTCGATCTTCAAGGCCAGGAGCGCTTCTTCAATTTTACGGGTAATCGTAATTCGGTCATTGAGAAAGAGGCCACGAGCGAGTTGTTGCGTGATCGTCGACGCCCCTTCGAGGGGCTGATGGAGAGCGTCGGCGATCGCCGCCCGGAGGATGCCCACGATATCGATACCGGGATTGGTATAAAACGTGTGATCCTCGTTGGCGATAAAGGCATCGCGAACCATCGGCGGGATTCGCGATAGCGGAACGTAGACGCGATTTTGTTTGAAGACGCTGCCGAGCACGCTGCCGTCGGCGGCAAATATTCGCGTTGCCCCCTCGGGCTGATAATCGGAGAGTTCCCGCACGTCGGGAAGATTGCGCGAGATAACCACCACCATTCCCGCGAACGTCCCAACTCCGAAAATCGCGAGAAAGAGCACGATCAGGCCGATGCTCCGCCATCGCAGCGGCCGACGGGGTTTACGTCTGGGCGCTCGACGCATCGTCAAAAACGCCGGAGAGGACGCCGTTCACAAATCGCGCCGCCTCCGGGGTAGAGTAGCGCTTCGCGAGTTCGACGGCTTCGTTGATAATCACCGCCCGCGGCGGAGCTTCTTGCTGTGCGGCCTCGCAGACCGCCAACCGGAGAATCGTTCGGTCCACGATGGCGAGCCGGTCGAGCGTCCAGCCCTGTAATGCCGGGGCTATCCGTCGGTCGGCATCGCTCGCTCCGGCGAGCGTCCCAAGAACGAGTTCGCGCACGAACGCGCGGTCGTCGCTCGCGCCGCCGCTCCCAAAAATTTCTTCAAGAGCCTCGGCCGGCTCTCGTCCGCCGACCTCGATAGCGTAGAGCGTCTGTAAGGCACGCTCCCGCAACATGCGCCGCGACGGCATCGGTTATCCGACGCGCTGCGCGAGCAGGCGGGGAAGAAAGCCGATATCGTAGACGCCGCTGCGGAAACCCTCGGTGCCGAGGATCTCCAAACACATCTCCGTCGTCGTAGATACGCCTTCGACGAGCGTTTCGCGGAGCGCACGCTCCATACGCGCGATCGCCTGTTCGCGCGTGTTCGCAAAGGCGATGACTTTCGCCAGCATCGAGTCGTAATACGGCGGAACGCTCGCCCCGGAAAAAATATGGGTATCGATGCGAATGCCCGGGCCGCCGGGGAATATCACGGCACCCAGCTTCCCGGCCTGCGGAGCAAAATTATTTCGTGCATCCTCGGCATTAATGCGGCATTCGATTGCGTGTCCTCGGGGCTCGAGGTCGCGCTGCGTGTAGCCCAACGGTTCCCCGGAGGCGATGCGAATCTGCTCTTTGACTAAGTCGATGCCGTAGACCATCTCGGTCACCGGGTGCTCGACTTGAATGCGCGTGTTCATTTCCATGAAGAACACGTCGTCGCCGCTCGATAGAAACTCCAGCGTTCCGGCATTGCTATAGCCGACATGCCGACATGCGAGCAACGCCATTTCGTGCAATCGTGCGCGAGCACGCTCGGAGAGATTCGGCGCTCCGGCTTCTTCGATGAGTTTTTGGTGCGAAGGTTTCTGAATCGAACAGTCGCGCTCGCCCAGGTGAACGACCTCACCGTATTCGTCGGCGAGAACCTGCACTTCGATATGGCGCGGATCGCGAATGAGTTTTTCCATATACACGCGACCATCTTTGAACGAGGCCTCGGCCTCCGCGGTCGCGCCGAGAAAGGCGCGCTCCAAATCCGCAGGGCGCTCGACGACGCGCATTCCTTTACCGCCGCCGCCTGCGGTCGCCTTGAGCAAGACGGGATAGCCGACTTTTTCCGCGGCTTCGCGCGCAATCTCGACGGTAGCGAGAATATCGGTTCCCGGTGTCGTTGCGACGCCGGCCTCGGCCATCACGCGTTTCGCGGTCGCCTTATCGCCCATCGCCGTGATAATCTCCGGCCGAGGACCGATAAATTTCAATCCGTGGTCGGCGCAGATCTCGGCAAAGCGCGCGTTTTCGGCAAGAAATCCGTAACCCGGATGAATCGCATCGCATCCCGAGACCAGCGCCGCCGAAATAATATTCGGAACGTTGAGATAGGATCGCGGGACAGGGCCCGGCCCGACGCAGAACGCCTCATCGGCGACGCGAACGTGCGTCGAATCGCGGTCGGCCTCGGAGAAAATTGCAACGCTCCCGATGCCGAGCTCGCGGCACGCGCGCACGATGCGTAGGGCGATCTCGCCTCGATTGGCGACGAGGACCTTCCGTAACATCGCTCCTACCCTCGCTCGATCTCGAAGAGCGCGCGGCCATAGTCGACCGCCGCGCCATCCTGGCAGAGAATGGCGGTCAGGCGACCCGACGAGCGGGCGCGTACCGAGGTCCGGATGCCCAATGCCTCGATTGCCGCGAGCTCGCGCTCTTCGGCGACCTCTTCGCCGAGCGTCGGTTCGTGACGCCCAAATCGTAGGATACCCACAACGTCGGCTCTCAGAACGTCGACGGGGCGTTCGACCAATGGCTCCGGCGTCACGGTCGCCTCGGAGGCGCGGCGCCCCGGGGCGAGCGAGGAGCGGGAAAACTCAAACTCCTCGTCATCCCGTTCGATACGCATCCGCAGGAGCGGCGTGTTGACGAAAAATTCGGCCAAGCGCTGCGCGCGGGCCGACGGTTCATCCTCGGATGGGTTCTCGGGGGTCATCGGCCCGCCTTTTCGGGGAGCTACCCCGAACACCCCTCCGCCGGGAGTTCCCCCGCGGCTAGCCGAACCTAAAAATCGTGCTCTCGTACTTTCTCTATGCCCGGGGAGCAGAGGTTGGGGATATTCCCTCGCTCCTCCATACCGCGGGTTTTGAAACCTATGAGGTCGAGTTCGATCGATTACGCGACGAAGGGGGGCTCGCTGCGTTCGGTGAGCCCGGCCCGACGATCCTCGTCGGCGACCCTCGCGACCCCGACCTCGCTATCCTTGCCGACGACCCGCATGTCGTCGCGGTTCTCGCGCCGCCTATCGAGCGCGTTTCGCTCGTCGCGGCAACCCGCGCCGCAACCATGCTCGCCGCCGAGCGCACGCAGACGACGACGCTGCTCAACGTCAGCCGCTCGCTCTCCTCGGAGCGGGACCTTCCGACCCTCGAGCGCTCGATCGTCCACAACGCGCGCGAACTCACCGGTGCCGACGCCGGCAGCCTCTATCTGATCGAGGAGGTCGATGGCGTCAAACACCTGCGCTTCGTCGTCGCCCAGACCGGGCCGACCGACGAAGGGACCCTCTTCAATCGCGAGTTACCGCTCAACACGAACTCGATCGCCGGGTACGTTGCGGTAACCGGCGAGAGCATTACCATCGACGACGCCTACCAACTCGACGGCGGCCACCCGTATACGTTCAATCGCAGTTTTGACGAGAGCAACAACTATCGCTCGAAATCGATGATCGCGGTCCCCATGCGAAATCTGCGCGGCATCGTGATCGGTGCGATTCAATTAATCAATCGCAAGCCCGCCTTCGAGATCGTTCTCGAAACCCCGGCCCAGACCGAGTCGGTCGTCCGCCCCTTCGACCTGCACGACCGCAGCGTTCTCGAAGCGCTCGCCTCGCAGGCAGCGATCGCCATCGAAAATGCGCGCCTCGTCGAGTCGATCCAAAACCTCTTCGAACGCTTCGTCCGCGCCTCGGTGAAGGCGATTGAAGTGCGCGATCGCTCCACGCAGGGCCATTCCGAACGCGTCGCAGCCCTCACCGTCGCCCAAGCGGAGGCGGTCAACCGCACGCACGCCGGCCCCCTCGCGGACATGTATTTTACCGCCGACCAGTTGCGCGAGGTTCGCTACGCGTCGCTCCTCCACGATTTCGGCAAAGTCGCGGTTCCCGAGTACATCTTTGGGAAAGCGAAAAAGCTCCCCGACGGACGACTCGATACCGTACGGCTGCGCTTTCTCCTCGCCATCGAACAGTGCCGAGATGACGCGATGCGTGAAGAGTTGCGCGAGCTGCTCGACAAGATTCAGGCCGCGAACGAACCCAACGTTGTTGCCGCCGACGCCGACGATGCAATCGGACGCGCGATGCGCCACGCCTATCACGACGCGGGCGAGCAGCGACCCCTCCTCGACGATATCGAACTCGCCTATCTGCGGATTCCACGCGGCTCGCTCTCCGATACAGAGCGCGATCGCATGCAAGAGCACGTTACCCAATCCTATCTCTTTCTGCGCGAGATTCCGTGGGGGGAGACGCCCTGGTTCAACGTCGCCGAGTATGCCTACGGACATCACGAGCACCTCGACGGCACGGGGTATCCGCGCAAACTCTCCGGTGACGCGATCTCGCCGCAGGTACGCATGATGACGATCAGCGACGTCTACGATGCGTTAACCGCAACGGATCGCCCATACAAAAAAGCGATGAGCATCGACCGATCGCTCGATATTCTGACGAAAGAGTTCGCGGATCGCGGAAAAATCGACCGCCTCTTTCTCGACCTTTTTATCGAAAAGAAGCTCTACGAAGCGAAACTCGCATAGCTGTCAACCCGAGTAGCCCATCGCTGTCATCCCGAGTAGCCGCTGCAAGCGGCGTATCGAGGGATCGCACCGCTGAGCCTCGATACGGGCGCTAAAGCGCCCTACTCGGCGTGACAACATCGCAGCTCGGCGTGACAACATCGCAGCTCGGCGTGACAACATCGCAGCTCGGCGTGACAGAACTCCCTACTCGGCGGGCATGACGATTCGTTCGACGGTTGCTCGCTCAACTAGCGGCAACGCGTTGCGCCACGCTTCAAACGACGCATCGATCTCGGCGAGCGGAACCAACACAAAGGCGCGTTCGAAGAGCTCGCGATGCGGGATGCGCAACGCATCGTCTTCGAACCCAAGATCGTCGTAGAGCAAGATATCGAGGTCGATCGCACGGGGGCCCCAGCGCTCGCCCGGCACGCGCCCCAATCGCCGCTCGATCCCTTGCAGCGATGCGAGGAGCGCTCGTGGAGCGAGTGTGGTCTCGATGCGCGCGACGGCATTGATAAACTCCGGCTGTTCGCGCTTTCCCCATGGTGCGGAACGATAGAGCGAGGAGCGCGCCGTCAGCGCACCAAGTTCGCGCAGCGCCTCGATCGCACGCTCGACGTTCTCGCAGGGCGCGCCGAGATTCGCTCCAACCCCGATCGTCGCGAGCGCCATTAACGGCGCTGCGAGCAGGTGACGCCCGGCGTCGAGCCGTCGAGCAGCGCCGGTTTTTCGATCCGCACCGTCGCTTCGCGAACGCGGGAATCTTCGAAGCAGAGGTCGAGCAATCGCTGCGCGAGCCGTTCGAGTAAGCGATGGGACTCTTCGGCAACGAGCGCGACGACGCGCCGATGGAGCGCTGCGTAATCCAAGGTTGCATCGAGATCGTCGTTCTCGCGCGCACCGCGTGCATCGAGATCGCAGCTCAGTTCGATCTCGAACATCTGTGCGCGTTCGCGCTCGCCGGGGTCGGCGCCGTGCCGGCCATACGCACGAATGCCGCGCAGAGTTATTCGGTCCATGTCCTAGGCCTCCAGTGACGAACGATGGCGTCGGAGACGGCAACGACATCGCGCGTCGCCGCTACATCGTGGACGCGTACCATATCGATCCCCGCCGCAACGGCGATTGCCGTCGTCGCCGCGGTAGCAAAAACCCGTTCTTCGGGGCGATCGCGCCCAGCGAGCTTTCCGAGTGTCGATTTTCGTGAGGTTCCCAGCAACGTCGGATACCCGAGGGCGACGAGCCGATCGAGGCTCGCGAGTACCTCGATGTTTTGATCGGGAGTCTTGCCGAAGCCGATGCCGGGATCGAGCACGATCCGATCCTCGGGGAGGCCGCGCTCTTGCGCGCGACGGGCCGCTGCGAGCAGCGCACGTAGCACCTCGTCGACGATCTCACCGTCGTACGGTCTCTCGCGGTTATGCATAATTGCCATCGTCGCATCGCATTCGACCGCGATAGCGAGCAATTCGTCGCTCGCGCCCCACACGGAATTGATGCAATCGGCGCCGGCGGCGAGCGCCTCGCGCGCAACCTCCGGTTTGTAGGTGTCGATCGAGATCGGCCAATCGGCAAAGCGTTCGCGCACGGCGCGAATAACGGGAACGACGCGCTCGAGTTCTTCGGCAACCGAGACCGGGAGATGCCCCGGGCGCGTCGATTCGCCGCCGATATCAATGATATCGGCACCCGCTTCGTACTGCGCCTCCGCTCGCTTCACGGCATCGTCAAGTGCGAGCCGCCCGTCGCCGGAGAATGAGTCGGGCGTGACGTTGAGGATTCCCATCACGACGGTGCGCTCGCCTCGAATGAAGCGCCGGCCGCGCACCGTCAATGCGCGCGCGCTCATCCTATCGCGGTGACGCTCGACTGCGTTCCGAGAACTTCAGGGCGAAGCGCGGCGACGGCGAAGGTTGAGCCGGTCACGACGACGATGCCGGAGGCTCCGGCGTGCGTGCGCGCACGCGCGAGCGCAGCAAGCGGGTCGCTGCAAAGATCGTAGGCGAGCCCAAGTTCTTCGGCAAGACGCCCCAAATGCTCTGGCGCACGCGCTGGCCGTCCGCCAGCTTCAAACGACGTCAGAAAGAAATAGGCATTCGGCCGATCGAATGCGCCGAGGATCGCCCGCGCATCCTTACTTTCACCGATGCCGACAACGAACGTGAGCGCGCGGTCGTCGAAGCGTTCGCGAAGCGCTTCGGCGAACGAACGCGCCTTCTGCTCGTTATGCGCGATGTCAAAGAGGACCGGCGGAGTGCCCGGAACCAGCTCCATGCGTCCCGGAATACGCACCTCTGCAAGCCCCGCTTCGATTTCTAGTCGACTCGGGCGCAATGCGGCAGGAAGGCTTTCGACGGCGAGAATGGCGGTGACCGCATTGCCGCGTTGAAACCCACCGAGCAACGGTAGGCGAATGGAGTAGGTGTCGTGCGAGGTTCGAACGGTAAACCGTTGTGCGAACGCTTCGAGTTCGATCGTATCGACTCGCGCCTGCGCGGCCGTTTCCACCATTGGGGCTCCCACGCGCGCGCAAATCGCAGCGATCGTCGAACGCGCCGGTTCCTCGCTCACCGCGCTCACCAACGGCACGCCGGGCTTGGCGATTCCCGCTTTCTCGGCGGCGATCGCCTCGAGCGTATCGCCAAGAATCTCCTGGTGATCGTAGCCGATGCTCGTAATCACGCAGACGCTCGGCGCGACGACGTTGGTTCCATCGAGCCGTCCGCCTAATCCAACTTCGATCGCGGCAATATCGACCGCTTCGCGCGCAAAGTACAGAAACGCGAGGGCGAGGAGCATTTCGTAATAACTCGGCGCGCCATACCGGCGAGCGACTCGATCGATCGCTGGAAGCATCTCCGAAAAGAGCTCGGCAAAGCGCTCGCGGTCGATGGGTACGCCGTCGATCCGCGCACGTTCGGTCATCGATTGCAAATGCGGCTTGACGTGGAGGCCGACGCGTAGCGAGCGTTCCCGCAAAATGCGCTCGACCATCGTTGCGGTCGAGCCCTTTCCGCTCGTTCCGGCAACGTGCACAACCGGGTAGCGCCGGTGCGGATCGCCGAGGGCGGCGAGAAGCGCCTCGATCCGATCCAAACCGTAGTTGGTGCGCGGCGATGCGCTCTCGCCGATACTCGCGATTAAATAGCGCTCCGCTTCTTCAAACCTCATGCGTGGTCGGTCGGTCGCTCCGCAAGTAATTCCAACGCGTGTGGGAGCGTCGGCAAAAAGACATCGAGCGATTCGGCAACGGCGCGCGGGCTGCCGGGAAGATTGACGATAAGGGTGCGATGCCGCACGCCCGCAAGCGCGCGAGAGAGCATCGCCGTACGCACCCGTGGAAGCGCCGCCGCACGAATCGCTTCGGCAATCCCGGGAACTTCGTAATCGAGAATCGCCGCCGTGGCCTGCGGCGTGCGATCGCGAGGAGCGAGCCCGGTTCCGCCGCTGGTAAGGATACAATCGGCACGCTCTGCATCGGCAAGGTCGATGAGTTCCGCCTGCAGCGCCGCCGGTTCGTCGGGGATAACGAGCGCGCGGACGATCTCGTAGATCGGTTCGAGCCGTTCGCGGAAGATCGGCAAGCAGGCGTCCTCACGCTCGCCTGCCGCCGCGCGATCGGAGAGGACGATGCAGGCAATACGAAACTTCATTGCTCGGCGATCCACGTGCCGCTCTTTCCACCGCGCTTTTCCAAGAGCCGGACGCGTTCGATCGAGATCGAACGGTCGAGTGCTTTGCACATGTCGTAGATAGCGAGCGCGGCGAGGTTCGCGGCCATCAAGGCTTCCATTTCCACGCCGGTCTGTCCGGCGGTTCGCGCTTCGCTCTCGATTCGCAGCAGGGAGGGCTCCGCCCAGGCCAGCGTGACGGCGATATGGCTCAACGCGACCGGGTGCGCCAGCGGAATCAGGTTCGCGGTCTGTTTAGCCGCCATGATCCCGGCGATCTGAGCCGTCACAAATGCATCCCCCTTCGGCCCCATCGTCACTCTCAGCGATTCGGCGGCGTCGGGCGCGAGGCGAACGAACGCCTCGGCGCGGGCGAAGCGTTCTGTCGTTGCTTTCTTGCCGACATCGACCATGGAAATGGCCCCGTCGGAGTTTAAATGTGAGGGTTTCGGCACGTCAATCGTCAAAGAGAGTGAGTAATGGCGCTATTCCAGGAAGCAGACGGCGATCCTCGGGTCGCGCTCGATCGGCTCGCCGATGTGCTGTCGTACTACGGAGCAGTCGGAGATGCGGCCGCCGGGCTGACCTTTGGCTTTTCGTTGAGGAAGGCGGCTTTCGCGCGTTCCATCGCCGAAGTGCTCGAGGTTGAGGCGAGCCTCCTCGATGCCGTTTCGATCGCGGGGCTCTTGCATGCCGTTGGCGCCATCGGGAACCCTGCGCTCGTACGTGAGAACGATCTCCCCGAACGCCTTGCGACCATGGAGCGTTGGGATATTCCCGCTGCCGGAGCGCGCATCTGCGCGGCGATCGGCGCGCTGCCCGAGCGCGTTGCCGATATCGTGCGCTGGCAGGCAGAGGCGTGGGACGGAACCGGTTTCCCCGATCAGCTCCGTTGGAACGGCATTCCGCTTCCATCGGTCGCGCTCGCGCTCGCCGACCGCGTCGTTCGGGCGCACGAACCCGAGGAAGCGCTAGCAAGCATCGCCGAGGAGGCGGGGCGCAGTTTTGCTCCAGCACACTCCCGCGCGTTCATGCTCTGGTTTCATCGGACGGGCGCAGAAGCCGAACCCTTCACCTTCCCTCGCACGGCATTGCTCGCGGATTTCAGCGACCCAGGCGACTTACTTCTCGATATCGCCGATCGCATCGACCGCCATCTCGCCGTTCCCGGGCGTGCGAGAAACGTGCTTCGCCTCGCCGAGGCGAGCGCCCGCGCCTTGGGCTGTACCGCGCCGGAGATCGAAGCGCTTCGCATCGCCGCACTCACCTTCGGGGCCGGAGAGCTCGGGAACGGGTTCGAGAGCACGCTCGATCCGCTCGTTCGGCTCGGCCTCGAACGACGCGCCGAGCAGGCGCAAGCGGGTGCACGATTGCTCGAGGGATTGCCCGCTCTCGCCGCTGCAGCTCCGCTCGTCGCCGCGCGCGCGGAATGGTTCGACGGAACCGGAAAGCCCGCAGGGCTCGCGCGCGACGTGATTCCCATTGGGGCACGCATTCTCGCGACCGCGATCGCCTACGACGCGATCGATATCGATACGCGCGCCCGCCCCGCCGCGCGTCGCGCCACCGCCGGCGAGCGCCTCGACGGTGCTGCGGGGACGCATTTCGACCCGCGCGTCGTTACCGCGGTGCTCGACGCAGCAAAGGCGCACGCATGATCGAGTTACACGAACGGACGCGACGCATCTCGCCGACGCGAATTCACGAAATATTGCTCCGATACGGAGCGAAGAGTTTGGTCGATCCATTCATGGGATTGCCGACCCACCTCAACTATCTCAAGCGGCACGGCATCGCCGTTCATGGCGGCGACGTCCTGGAATGGTTCGTGCGCGTCGGCGAAGGAATCGTCGTCAACGATCTCACGATTCTCCGCGATCACGAAGTCGCAGAGATCGTCGAAATGATTCCGGGGCGGATCTACGCGCTCGATCTCTTTAAAGCGTGGGAGGGCGTCTTTTTCACCGAAGAGCAATGCGTCTATCTCGGCGTGTGGTTCGATAACGTACGCAACCTGCGGAGCGACGGGCAGACCGGACTCGCGATTCTCGGACTCTGGCGCGTCTTCTGTTATTGGCTGCAAAAAGCTCAAGAACCCGACGAAATGCCCGACCTACCGCCGAGCGAACTCGCATGGCATTACATCCGCCAGAGCGAGCGATGGGTTGCGAGTAATATGCGCCGCAATACCGTCCGACAGAGCGACGTCATGCAAACCCTCGAACGGCAACGCGCCGATGCGCTACTCTTCGCGCCGCCGCCGCGCAATGCGCTCCATCACGCGGACCCGCGGATTTGGATGTGGGAAGCCTGGTGGCAGGGGAACCCCTATTTCACGCTCGAGCACGCGTATCGGGACACGCTTTTCGGAGCGCGCTCGAACGATCCGGCGGCGTACCAGCGATCGATCGCCGGCATTCTCTCCGAAGCCGGCGAGTATCCGCTACTGATCGTCGCGACCAATGAATCGCGTCTCGGGGAGATCGAGCCGATCGTCCGCAACGCGCGGGCGAAGGTGGAATGCTACGCGCCAAACGAGAGCGAGATCTACCTCATCGCGACGGCGTAGCGTCGCTTCCCTGAAAACGCACCCACAACAGCGCGAGTACGCCGAGCACCGCATAGAGAATCGTGTGCTTGTAATTGTGCATGGCACTGTGCCCGAAGAGTAAGGCCGATTGGAACGTTCCGGTCCAACTCAATATGGCGAGAACGAAGAACAGCACTGCGACGAGTAATCCAAGAACTTTCACGAAATGATACCTTTCCATGCGAGGATGCTGCCGAGGAGCCCGAGCAGCAGACAGTACCATCCGAACGGCCGAAGGTCGTTCGAACGGAAATAACGAGTAAGGAAGGCGACCGAAAAGTAGGCCGCAACGCCGGAGACGATACCTCCGAGGAGCGATTCAACCAGCGCGACGTGCGCGCCGGGCCGAAAGAGATCGGGGACCTTTAACAACGAGGCGGCGAGAATCACCGGCGTTGCGAGCATGAACGAATACCGTGCGGCATCGGCGTGGTCGAGATCGCAGAGCAATCCGGTGACCATCGACGCACCCGAACGCGAGATGCCGGGCAAGAGGGCAAAGGATTGCCCGAGACCGACGAGCACCGCCTGAAACCACGATAAGCGCTCGAGTGGGCGATCTTTTCGGTGTTCCACGGCGAGTTGGCGCCGTCGCAGCGCTTCACCAACAAACATCACGAAGCCGTTTGCGATGAGAAAGAGCGAGGCAAGGAGCGCGCTGGCAAAGAGCGCGCGCACGGTTTTCTCTAGGAGCAGGCCGAGGATGCCAACCGGTATCGTGCCGACGACCAGGAGCCATCCAAGCCGCTCGTGTGGGTCATTGCTGAGTTTTCCGCGGATAACGCTGCGGATCAGCGCGACGACGATCTGCGACCATTCGCGGCGGTAAAAGATCACCAAGGCGAGGGCCGTCCCCAGGTGCAGCGTGACGACGAACGGGAGAAAGGTCGGGTCGCTACGGTGGATATTGGTCCAGTGAAAGAGCGCGGGGATGAGGATCGTGTGCCCGAGGCTGGAGACCGGAAAGAGCTCGGTCGTGCCTTGTAAGAGCGCGAGTATCAATGCCTGAAAGAGTGTCACGCGCCCCACAGTACGCCAAGGCTTTCGGCGCGGCCTTTAACGAGTCGTTACAGAGCGCTGGGCAGGATTGCCGGTCCTCTCGGCCAAGGCCCAACAACGTGGAATCCGGCACGACCGACACCAACCGATTGGATATCGAGAACGAACAGGGCCGCCGCTTCGAGCGCGTCGGGGACATGCTTCTCGTTTCGTACAGTATAGGTGATGATTTTGCTCCGGAGTTTACCGAGACCTACGATATAGCGCTGGGCGGGATGGCGATGCTCACCAATGCAGAGCTGCTCAAAGACGCTCCGGTCTCGATTCAACTCGAATTGCGCGGCGATGCGACGCCGGTTCTCCGTCTCCGTGGCGTCGTTCGCTGGTCGCGCTTCGATTCGATGTTACAGCGCTATCGCACCGGGATTTCATTTCTCGAGCTCGACGACCCGACGAAGCGTCACGTGCAGCGATACATCGACACCCTCAATTTGCTGCGCGATATGGGGATGATTTAGCCTCCGCAACCCTGTCACGCCGATCCTCATCCGCGCGCGTGCATCGTGGCGCCGAGATTGCGGCGAGCGCTTAAGCGAGCGGCGAGGAGCCTGACATTGATTCTCCGAGCCGCGAGCGTCTAGCGAGTCGCAATCGAGGCGACCGTCGATGCACGCAAAGCCAACGCCCCCTCGATACGGTGGCTCCGCCACCTACTCGGGGTGACAGATGCTGCGCCGCTACCAAGCCTGGAACTTCACCCGGAAGAGCATCGTGCCGGCGACGGCGCGACAGTTGCGTGTCGCCGCAGCATACTCGGCGTTCTTCGCCATCTGCAGAGCGAGGACGTCGAGCGCGGCATTACCGCTACTGCTCTGAATCGTTGCGTTGCGAAAGAGGCCGAGCGCATCGACCGCAATCGCTATCGTGCTCGTTCCGGTCGTTCGTTGCGCGCGCGTTACCGGGTCGATCGGCGGAGCGGTCGGCTCGGCGAGCATGCGTGGCGGCGTACTCGTCGAGATACACGCGAGAGCAGGGCTCGGTGACGGATGCGGCGTCGGCGGAGGGCGCGGCGCTGCGGTCGGCGGAGCCGCTGGAACTGCGTGGTGCGGGCCCGGCCGCTTCGAGAGCGGAGTCGCAGCCACCGTATGAAGTCGTGGCCACGGCGTCGGCGGCGGCGTTGGTGGGGGTGTCGGCGGCGCCGGAGTTACTCGCGCGATCGTCAGCGGCCGCGGAAGCGCCTGCACGGTAATGCGTGCGACACCCGAACGTAGATCGAGCGGATTATGCTGCAGGAAGAGCGCCGCAAGAATGTGGAGGAAGAGCGATAGCACGAGCGCCCACCACAGATAGCGGCTCACTCTCACGCGCAACATTCCTGCCCAGCGAAAACGGAAAAGACGCTCACACGAGCGTCTTTTCGCCGAGGGAGCCCGATTGCCTTAGTCGGGCTGGAACTGCGCATCGAAGATATACTGCGATGCGACCGGTTTGCAATTGACGATCTTCGGATAGTAGGTGGTATCGCGCGCGGCGCGTTTCGCTTCACGGTCGATTGCAAAGTTGCCGCTCGATTGCACCAATTTCACCGAGATCACCGATCCGCTCGCGCTCAACGTCACCACCACGGGCACGTCGGCGGAGCCGAAGCCGGCATCCTGCGCGGAGGAGGGATAGTTCGGCGCCGAGACCTGGTTCACAGTTGCGTCCTTGAACGGAACCGCGCACGCCGGGGCCTGGGTCGGCGCAACGGTCGGCGAAGGCGATGCCGTCCCCTGCCCTTTCGGGACCCCGGTCTCGGTACCGGTTTTGGGATTATTGTTGGTGATGCTCGGCCCTCTCCCGGTGTTATGGCTCTTCACCACATTCACTTTGAGCTTCGGCTGCGTCGGCGTCTGCTGCGGCGGCGGCGTCGCCTTCGTCGGCGGCGGCGTCGGCGTCGGCGGCGGCGTCGGCGTCGGCGGCGGCGGGGTCGGCACCTTGATCGGGGCCTTCTTCGCTACCGAGACCTTATCGACTTTCGTGGTCTCGTGCGGTTTCGCGAGATTCGGGAAGAACGGAGTCGCGAGTGCATGGAGGAAGAGCGCCGCGATCAACGCGATCCAGAGGTAATTGGGAACCTTCTCGCCGGTCGTTAAGAACGGCGACTTCTTTTTATCGTCGGGTTGCGGTGGTTTCTGTACGGCCATCGGTTACTGCGTCACTCCTTGCGGCGTGCCCTGAACGTGGTTGGCCAACCCGAAATAGGTCAA
>JABEUW010000225.1 GCA_013043945.1 Vulcanimicrobiota bacterium
CGACTACCCGCTTCCAACGGCCAACGCAATGCCCGACGATCTCGTCGCCGCGCCCGATGGAAATCTCTGGTTCACCGAGTTCAACGGGAACAAGATCGGTAAAATCAGCACCTCGGGCACGACGATCGTCGAGTACCCGCTGCCGACACCGGGCTCCGAACCCGAGGGCATCACCCTCGGCTCCGATGGAGCGCTCTGGTTCACCGAGGCCGGAACCTCGAAGATCGGCCGCATCACCACCTCGGGAACGATCACCGAATACGCCGTTCCCACCGCAAACGCCGACCCGACGAGCATCACCTCCGGAAGCGACGGCGCGCTCTGGTTCACCGAGTACAACACCGCGAAGATTGGCCGCATCACGACGGCCGGGACGGTCAGCGAGTATTCCGTCGCCGCCGGTAGCAAGCCGACCTCGATTCTCACCGGTGCCGACGGCGCAATTTGGTTCTTAGAGCAGGGCACCAATAAGATCGGCCGTATGCTGACCAACGGCACCGGCCTCAGCGAGACGACGCTCGGCGTCGCCGTCGCGTCGACGCCGACGATCGGCGCGATCGTCCAGGGCGCCGATAGCAATTTCTACTTCACCGATATCCCCGGCAATAAGATCGGGCAATATCTCTCCAATGGCGGCGGCCTCTCCGAATATTCGATTCCGACGGGAGCATCGAGCCCGCTCGCCGCTGCGATCGGCCCCGACCAGCGCATCTACTTCAGCGAAAGCGCCGGGAATAAGATCGGACAGTTCTCCTACTTCTAACCCCGAGCAGCCCCGCGGCTGTCACGCCAAGTGCTAGCGGAGCGAGCGCATGACGGTATCCATCTGCCGCGAGAGCTGGTCGAAGAGTTGCGGTCCAACCGTCGCCAGCAACGGCAGGCTCGCCGCGAGCGTAATCAGGCCGACGGTCACCTGAATCGGAAACCCAACGACGAACACGTTCATCTGCGGCGCAACGCGCGCCATCAGGGCGAGCGAGATGTTCGTAATAAAAAGCGCGATCGCCGCCGGAGCCGCTATCTTAAACACGATATCGAACGACGATGCCAGTATCCCCACCACGTTCCCCGCAAGCGACGGGTCCATGTGAATAAAGGGAAGCGGCACGAGATGAAAGGATCCCGCAATGCCTGCGATGAGGAGTAGGTGTGAATTCGTCGCTAGGAAGATCAGCGTTGCCAACGCGAGTTCGAACTCACCGATAATGGTGACTTGCTGCTGCGTCGTGGGGCTGATAACGTTGGCAATCGCATACCCGATCTCGAGATCGATGAGCTCGCCCGCGAACTGAATACCGGCGAAAACCAACGATGCGATATATCCGACGATCGACCCCAGCCCGATTTGGGCGAGAATGGCGATGACCAGCCCGAGAAGGTTCGGGAAAGGCGCGAGCGTCGGCACCGTATGTAGGAGCAAAAACGAAAGCAACGCACCGAGACCGAAACGCGTTTGAATCGGAATTTGCGGCGCTGAAAAAATCGGAAACACGAAAAGCATCGTGCTGACCCGAACAAAAATCAGGAAGAACGTCTCGAACTGCGCTCCGGTGATGCCGAAGATATCGAGCATACCGCTCTAGTGGATGACGTTTGCCGCCGACGAAAACACGCGCGTCGTAAAATCGGTCAGCAATGCAAGCATAAATGGTCCGAAGAAAAGAATAGCGGCCGCCGAAACGAGGATCTTCGGAATGAAGGTCAGCGTCGGCTCCTGCAATTGCGTAACCGCCTGCAAGAGCGAGATAATCAAGCCGGTCACCATGCTGATCAACAGCACCGGAGCGGAGACCAGGAGCGCTACGAAGATCGCCTCGCGGCCCAAACTCAAGGCATCGCTGACGGTCATGTCTTAAAACTCGCGAAGAGTGCTCCGACGACCAAATTCCAACCATCGACTAAGAGAAAGATCAGAATTTTAATAGGCAAGGAAATGAGTACCGGGGGAATCATCATCATGCCCATCGAGAGCAGAATGCTGGCTACGACCATGTCGATCACGATAAACGGAACGTAAAGAAGAAACCCGATCTGGAATGCCGTTTTCAACTCGGAGATCACAAACGCCGGCACCAAAATATACGTCGGGACGTCGGCTTGTTTTTTGGGGCGCGGATGCTTCGATATGGAATAGAAAAGTTCGAGATCTTTCTCGCGCGTCTGCTTAAACATAAAAGCGCGTAGCGGCTTGGCGGCACGGTCAAGCGCTACCTGTTGCGAGATTTGCTTCTTCATATACGGCTGAACGGCCGTCGTGTTAATCGTCGTGATGACCGGGTTCATCACGAAAAATGTCAGGAGCAACGCGAGCCCAATGAGCACCTGGTTCGGTGGAACCTGCGCCGTGCCCAATGCCGTGCGAACGAACGAGAGCACGATGATGATTCGCGTAAACGAGGTCATCAATACGAGCAACGTCGGGGCGAGAGCGAGCACGGTGAGCAACAACAGCACCTGTAGGGCGCCCACGACTTGCTGCGGAGATTGCGCTTGCCCCAAACCGATACTCAACGAGGGAATCGGCGGAAGCGGCGGCGTCGGCGCGGTTGCGGCAGCGACGAACGCCGGGGCGAGCAGCAACATCGCAAATCCGAGCGCCGCTCCTACGAATACGAAGGTGCGCGCCTTCACCGTTTGCTCCAAGGCAGCGAAAGAATGGAACTCCACGCACGTTTGGTGACATCGTACCCCGCTCGCTGGGCCGCCATCCATCCATCGATATCCTCGGCGGGAATTTCGATGACGCTCCGGGTGCCCGAGGCGGCGCTCGATACGAGCAGGTAGCGCCCCCCAATTTTAATAACGTGAAGCGCCCCATGCGCGCCGAGCGGTGTCGATTCGAGCACCGTCACCAGGCGCCGATCCGCCGAGAGAACGATACGCCCGCGTCCTAGCGCTTTGACGAGTGCGGCAAAGAGCAGTAAAACGACGGCGACGACGATCAACGCGAAGATATATTGGGTCCAAAGGTGCGTCGTCATGAAACCGCTCCGCGGACTCCGCTAGCCGACCTGGGGATTCAGCTCGCTGATTTTCACCGCATATTTATCATCAACGACCACCACTTCTCCACGTGCGATAAGAATATTATTCACGTAGATGTCGATCGGATCGACGGCGAGCTTATCGAGTTCAAAAACGCTACCTTGCTGGAGCGATACAACGTCGCGAAGCTGCATGACGGTCTTCCCCAGGATCGCGCGCACTTGCAACGGCACGTCGTGAACGAGATCGAGATTCGCTTGCCCTGCAGGGGTCTTCTTTGATTGCGTCGGCACGATGGGAGCGAACTGCGCCGGTGCTGCATTGACCGGAGGCGCCGTCGGTTTCGACGGGGCGAAGGGAGCCGCCGTCGCGCTCGCAGCGACCGGAACGGGCTCTTCGGAACTCCCGAGCTTCGAAAGCGTAATCGCTGCAAAATCAACCGCGATGCGCGGCGCAAGATCGCTTTCGAGCCGCACCGGTGCGCTGTACGATTGAAAGGGCGGCGGGGGCAACAGCGTCGCGTCGCTGCAGAGTTCGGCATGGATACCGGCCGTCGAGGCGCCGATATCCTCGGCGAGGCGCTCCGCCATCGCCACGGCGATCTGCGAAACGGTTTCAGAGGCGATGGAGAGCTGCATCGGGCCGAGCTCGCCGACCGACTCATCGCCGCCGAGCATCACCCCCACGATATGCGCGAGATCGTCGCGCTGAAAACGGACGACTAACTGCGCTCCGAGGGAGGGGATTTCCCCGAGTGCGACCAGCTCGTCCCCTTCGGTGTGAATCGAGCCCTCGTGATCGGCACGAACGCTCGTTCCGGCGACCGCCGACTGCTCGACCAAGCGCCCGAGCACGGTCGCAGCAGCAGCGAACATCGTATCGGCGAGATTATCGATCTGCATCATCGTCGCTTATTCGTCCTCATTCGTGAGCGCACCGGCAACCTTCATAGCATAGCGATCTTTATAGACTCCCGGAAAGAGATGGTACTTCTCTCGTTCGTTGACTTTCCCCACCAGCGGTTGCGAGGTCTCATTATCGAGAACCACGAGATCGCCGAGTTGAAGCGAGACGAGGTCGCGCAGCGAGAGCGTCGTGCGTCCCAACTCGACTTCGAGATCGATATCCGCCCGTTCGACGTTTCGTTCTAACTGAGCGACATCATCCTCGGTCATCCCTCGCCCGGCGATCACTGTCGGCGACCACTGGAAATCGGTGAGCTGCTGCCCGATCGATTGTAATACGAGATAGGGGAGACAGAAATTCATGACGCCGGCCATATCGCCGACCTTCAGTTCCATCGAGACGTAGGCGATGATCTGGTCGAGAGGGATGATGCGCGGGATGAATTGCGGGTTGGAATCGAGTGCTTCGATCTTCAGCGAAAGCGTCAGTAAGTAGTTCCAGGATTCGCGATAGCTGTTGAGCATGCGCGCCATAAAACGCTGCATGAGCGTGCGCTCGATATCGGTAAGGTCGCGCAATTTTGGCGGGAACCAGCCCGGGCCGCCGAGGAGACGATCGATAATCGAAAAGACGAGGTTGAGATCGACTTGGACGATTCCGCTGCCCGGCAGCGGATCCATCGAGAAGATCGCCAGAATCGACGGGATGCCGATCGAGGCGATAAAATCGCCGTAACTAATCTGCTCGATCGAGACGATCGTCGCCTCGACCCGAGTCCGTAGATAGACCGAGAGCGAGTTATTGAGCAGGCGCGTAAAGTTTTCGTGCAACGTCCGCAGCGTCTGCAATTGGTTGTTCGAAAACTTGTCGAGCCGCTTGTTAAAGCGGAAATCGAATGACTTAATGCGCCGGCTTTCAATGGTTTCGAGCTGCGATTCTTCGCTGCCGAGTTGATTGATAAGGGCATCGATCTCTTCTTGCGATAAACTCGACATGACGCGCTCCTAGCTCTTGCCTGTAGGCTTGACGGAAGGACGGGGGGCAGGTTTCTTGGCCGCACGAACGACGCGATCAGTCTGTGCGGTCGGTTGCGGGATGTCGCTCTTGTTCAAAATGACGATATCGACGCGACGATTTTCCTGCCGCCCGGCGGCGGTCGCGTTACTGACGCGCGGGTGAAATTTACCGTACCCTGCCGCGGCGATCCGCGTCGGCTCTATCCCGTCCTGTTCGACGAGATAGCGCACGACGTTGACCGCGCGCGCGGTCGAAAGCTCCCAGTTCGAGGGATACCGTAGCGTATGGATCGGCACGTTATCGGTATTCCCCTCGACGCGAATCAGGTTGGCGGTCTTCTTGAGAAAGCCGGCGACCGTATCGAGAATTTTCAGCGTCTGCGGACGAATGCGTGCGCTGCCGCTGTTGTAGAACGATTGATCGGAGAGGAGGGTCACTACCAGGTTGTGTCGTTCCACGCGAATCTGCACCTGGTGCTGCAACTGGTTCTTTTGCACGTAGCGCTGCAGTTCGCGTTGCAAGGTCGGAACGTTTGCGTTCGCCCCGAACGACTGCTGACCGTTGCTGCCGCCGTTGGGCGGCTGGTTGATCGACCACACGTTATTGAAGCCGCCGGAGACCGATTTAGCGAAAGCCTGGACCTTGACGCGACTGATCGTGGACATCGCGAAGAGAATGATAAAGAGCGCGAGCATCAGCGTGATCATGTCGGCATACGTGAGCAGCCAACGCATCATGCCAGCCGTTTCGACTTGTTGCTCTTTCTGTTTGTTGTGGAGCTTCGATTCGGCCGCGCGCGCCGCGGTCTTTACCGGTTGAGCCATGCGATCGCGCTACGTCGAACTCGCTGCAAGCGCATCGGTGGCGGCGGCTCCGCCCTCTTCCACATGTGCTTCGCGGTCGCGCGGGTCGAGGAAGGCAAGGAGCTTCTCTTCGAGGAGTCGCGGATTGTCGCCGGATTGAATCGCGAGGATTCCTTCGATCATGATTTCGCGCAGCAACAACAGTTCGCCGTTGCGCTCTTTGATTTTCGTGGCGATCGGCAGCCAGAGTAAGTTCGCAAACATGATACCGAAAAACGTCGCGACGAATGCCTGCGCGGTAGCGACGCCGATCGAGCCGGCAATATTCGTGCTGTCGGCGGCCGAGGCCAACCCTTTGAGCATGCCGATCAGGCCGAGAACGGTGCCGATGATGCCGAGGGTCGGCGAATAACCGCCGAGACACGTGAAGACCGACTCGGCCTTCGCTCCGCGCTCCTGGTTGTTGCTAACCTCGGTTTCCAAAACTTTACGGATGATCTCGGTGTCGCGGCCGTCAATAACGAGCTGGATGCCTTTGCGCATGAACTCATCGTCGAGCGCTGCGGCCTCGTTCTCCAACGCGAGTAAGCCTTCGCGGCGAGCCTTTTCAGCGAACGCCACCAGGGTAGCGATGACGTCGCGCTCGTGATAGTTGCGCGTCGTAAAAGCGGTTTTGAAGCCTCCGAAAAAGCCGTCGATGAAGATCCGCCACGGAAACGAGGTGATCGTCGCACCGAGCGTTCCCCCGATGATTAACACGATCGCTTCCCAGCGCCCGAAGATGATGCCGGGGTCGGTGCCGCCAACAATTCCCGCCAGCGCGATCGCGCCGAAACCGAGAACCAGGCCAACGATAGTCGCGATATCCAAAACTCAGCGCTCCAATCTGTTCCGCATCACGCCCCCTAGCGAACCGACTCGGCCGGGCCGTAGATTCTTCGCTTGAAGTCGACGATTTTCTTCTGTATCTCAAGCATCGAATCGCGCACCAGGAGTTTGTTCCCCGAGGTTAGCGTGACGACGGTATCGGGCGTCTCCTCGACGGCTTCGATGAGGTCGCTGTTGACC
>JABEUW010000226.1 GCA_013043945.1 Vulcanimicrobiota bacterium
CGTCGCTCTGAAAGACCAGGAGCATACGGAAAAGGGCCACCGCTCGGTGGTCCTTTTGCGTTCCCTACGGGTAGTGGGTTATACTAGCGCGAAGCACAATATGTGCGTTACATCGTCGTGAGGGCTCGCCGCTGATCTGTCCGACCTGCCGCAAGAGCGAGACGCGCGTCGTCGATTCACGCGACGACGATAATGTCGTGCGTCGCCGTCGCGAGTGTCTCGACCCGCGTTGCAAGCACCGCTTCACCACCTACGAGCGCATGGAACAATCGCGCCTCTTCGTCGTGAAGAAGGATGGCCGTCGCGAGCAGTACTCGCGCGATAAACTGCTCTCGGGGCTGCACAAGGCGTGCGAGAAGCGCCCGATCTCCGAGAACCAGATGGAGAGCATCGCCGCCGATTTGGAGCGCGAACTCTTCGCGCGCGGCGAAAACGAAGTCCCGTCGACGCTCGTCGGCGAAAAAGTGATGGAGGCGTTGCGTGGGCTCGACCCGGTCGCATACATCCGCTTCGCCTCGGTCTATCGCTCGTTCCGAGATATTGAAAGCTTCCGAGAAGAACTCTCGACCCTTCTTCCTAAGTAAGGGGCTATGAGCGCCGATCTTCGCCAAACGCCGCGCGTCGCCGTGCGCAGGCTCGCGCATGCCGCCGAGCTTCCCCCACCGACCTACATGAGCGATGCGGCGGCGGGCGCGGATCTCTGCGCCGCGCGTGCGTTGCGGCTCGCGCCCGGAGAGCGCTCGCTCGTCCCGACCGGCTTCGCGATCGAACTGCCGAACGGATTCGAAGCGCAGGTGCGTCCGCGCAGCGGGCTCGCGCTGCGCAGCGGGATTACGTGTTTGAACTCGCCCGGGACGATCGACGCGGATTATCGCGGCGAGATCTGTGTGTTGCTGATCAATCACGGGCACGAGAGCGTCGAGATCGCCCGCGGCGAGCGTATCGCGCAACTCGTCGTGGCGCCGGTCGCCCGCGCGACGTTCGAAATCGTCGACGATCTCGGCGAGAGCGCGCGCGGTGAGGGCGGCTTCGGCAGCACCGGCCGAAGCGCGCCGGTCCGCGCATGAAGGTCTATATCGTCGGGCGCGGTGCCGTCGGTTCGTTCTTAGGCGAGCGCCTGAGTTCGGTCGGCGTCGATATCGCGTACGCGCCGCGCGCGATCGAGGATGTGACCCGCGTGGATGCCGACGTCGCGATCGTTGCGGTGAAGAGTTACGACACGCCGTCGGCGATCGAAACTCTCAAACGCGCGATCGCCGCGCCGGGGAACTGCGTCTTCGTCTCGCCGCAAAACGGCATCGGGAACGAAGAACTTCTGGCCGCGGCATTCGGCGAACGCAACGTCGTCGCCGCGGCGCTCACCGTCCCGGTCGATCGCGATCGCGACGGGCGCGTCGCCGCGACGAAGGAAGGCGGGCTCGCGCTCGCGCCGCTCGGCGGCGCCGCCTATAACTGGTTGAGCGCGACTTTTCAGAGCGCCGGCATCGCCGTGAAAGTGTGCGAGGATTGGCGCGCGCTCAAGTGGAGTAAACTCGCCCTCAATATCGTCGCGAACGCCTCCTGCGCCATTCTCAACGTGCTCCCGAATCGTTTGGTGCAGTTCGAAAAAATATTTACGCTGGAGATTCGCGCGATTCGCGAAGTGCGCGACGTCATGAAGGCCCTCGGCCTCACGCCGATCGATTTGCCGCGTTATCCCGTGCGCGCGCTCTTCGCCATCGTCTCGCTCCCGAGCCCGATCGCGCGCCGCGTGCTCGCCGGGCGCGTCGCCTCGGCGCGTGGTACGAAGCCGCCCTCGCTGCTGCTCGATCTGCGGTCGGGGCGCGAACGCAACGAGGTGGAGTCGCTCTGCGGAGCCGTCGCGGCCGCCGGGCGCGGCTGCGGCGTGCCGACGCCGGTGAACGCGGTCTACGCGCGCGTGCTCGCCGACATCGCGCAGATGCCGCAACTGTGGGCAAAATATCGAGAGCGCCCGGAGGCGTTACTCGACGAAGTCTATGCCGAGATGAAACGCACGAAAATGCGAGAGAGAGGCGAGCATGCGTGACCCCCGCGTTCCCGAATCGTTGGAGGGCTGGTGGATTCTCCACCGCATGTTTCGATTCGACCGATTGCTCTGGGAGAGCGTCGGTGAAAAGCGACGTACGAAGATCGCCGGCCGCGCTCGCGACCTTTTCGAACACATGCATGCCGGTGAGGACGGCGACATCGGGCTGGCACAACTCGTGGGGCACAAGGGCGACTTCATGCTCACGCATTACGCGCGCAGCTACGACGGGCTCGCGTACGCGCAAATGCTCGTCGACAAGCTCGAACTCCGCGTATTTTTAGAGCCGATGGATTCGTACGTCTCGGTTCTCGAAGTCGGCATGTACGATGCGACTGGAAAGATCCACGCCGATCTCGCCGCCCGCGGCCTGGAGCAGGGCGGCGAGGAGTGGGTGCGCGCCTTCGACGAGGCGCTCGCGAGCCAAGCGGTGAGCCCGTATATCGCTCCTCGGCTTTGGGCGAAGATTCCGCGGCGCCGTTACACCTGCTTCTACCCCATGGATAAACGGCGCGGCGAGAGTGTGAATTGGTATCTGGCGCCCTTTGACGAGCGCCGAAAGATGATGCACGAACACGGCCTGATCGGAAGGACCTACGCCGGAAAGCTCACGCAAGTGATCTCCGGATCGATCGGGTACGACGATTTTGAGTGGGGCGTCGATCTCTATGCCGACGATCCGTTGATTTTCAAGAAGATCGTATACGAAATGCGTTTCGATGAAGCGAGCGCGAAGTACGGCGAGTTTGGCTCGTTCTGGAGCGGGGTTCAGTTTTCGCCCGCGCAGCTCGGTGTTTTTCTCGATGGAGATTCGGTTCCGGCACTCGAGGACTAGCACTCGTCACGCCGAGTCGCGTCCAATGTCACGCCGAGTCGCGTCCAATGTCACGCCGAGTCGCGTCCAATGTCACGCCGAGTAGCTTCCGAAGGAAGCGTATCGAGGCGCCGCGGTTGTCACGCCGAGTAGCTTCCGAAGGAAGCGTATCGAGGCGCCGCGGTTGTCACGCCGAGTAGGCGCCGCAAGCGCCGTATCGAGGCGCCAAGGCGCCGCTCCGCCGAACAGCTCCGTCGCACCGCTCCTCGCTAGACGCTCGCGGCTCGGACAAGCCATGTCAGGGTCCTCGCCGCTCGCTTAAGCGCTCGTCGGGGCGCC
>JABEUW010000227.1 GCA_013043945.1 Vulcanimicrobiota bacterium
CGCCTGCGGCGTCTACGATAAAGACGTTCTCTTTTTCGACGTGCCCGGTTGTTACGAACTCCCGCTCGCCGCGCTCAAGGTGTTGCAGGACGGCGAGGTCGATGCCGTCGTCGCGCTCGGTGTCGTTATTCGCGGTGAGACACCGCACTTCAATTTCGTCGCCGGCGAATGCGCGCGCGGCCTGATGGATGTGCAGATGCGCACCGGAGCGCCCGTTGGGTTCGGCGTCCTGACCACCGAGACGCTCGCCCAAGCGGAGGAGCGTGCCGACCCCGCACGCGGCGATAAAGGGTACGATGCGGCGTTCGCCGCGGCGTGCTTGCTCGCACTATGAGCGAGGCTCTCGAGGCCGTTCGCTTCGAGGACGGGTCGTTGCAGTATCTCGACCAACGCGTACTCCCCGCGGAGATTCGTTACGAGCGCGCGCACACGTGCGATGAGATCGTCGATGCGATCGTGAGCTTGGCGGTGCGTGGAGCGCCCTGTATCGGCGTCTTTGCGGCCTACGGTATCGCGGTGCTTCGTGCCGCCGAGCGCGACGATCGTGCCTTCGCCGCCGCCGCCGCGCGCGTTCGCTCGGCACGCCCGACCGCGGTCAATCTCGCCTGGGCCGTCGACCGCGTGCTCGCCGCCGAGGATATGACGCGCGAGGCGATTGCGGTGCACGAAGAACAGCGATCGATCGATGCGGCGATCGCCGGCAACGGCGTGGCGCTCTTCGCCAAGGGCGCGCGCGTGCTGACGCATTGCAATACCGGTCCGATCGCGACCGGCGGGTATGGCACCGCGCTCGGCGTGTTGATCGCGGCGCAGCGGGCGGGGCTCGCGCCGCATGTTATCGTCGATGAAACGCGCCCGCTTTTGCAGGGAGCGCGGCTCACCTATCTCGAGTGCCTGCGCGCGGGCATCGATGCGACGTTGCAGGTCGATGGAGCGGCGGCGATGGCGATGGCGCGCGGGCGCGTCGATGCCGTGATCGTCGGAGCCGATCGAATCGCTCGCAATGGCGACACGGCAAATAAAATCGGTACCTACGGCCTTGCGGTGCTTGCCGCACATCATTCGATTCCGTTGTATGTCGCCGCGCCGCGCTCGACATTCGATTTCACCATCGCATCGGGCGCGGAGATTCCCATCGAGGAACGCGCCGCCTCGGAGGTGACGTCGTTCGGTGGGCGTCAGGTCGCACCGGAAGGGGCACGGGTTTTCAACCCGGCCTTCGACGTGACGCCCGGACATCTCGTCGCCGCCTTCGTTACCGAGTACGGGGTGTTGCGCCCGCCGTACGCCGAAAGCATCGCCTCGCTCGCCGGCCGTCCGCACTGGTCGGCGATTCGGCGCGTTGAAGGCAGCCGCGCGTGAAGGCCTACGATTTTCTCGATGAGGCTCCGAAGGTCGGGGCGCTCGTCGTGATCGAGGGCACCGATCGCCTGCTCGCCGAGCGCGTGCGCGACACGATTCTCGCACGGGAGCTCGCCGAGGACGTGCGCGCGCTCAACTGCAGCAGCGTCACGATTGAGAGCGTCGACGATTGCGCGCAGATCGAAGAAGCGATATCGGCGATGCCCTTCCTCGCAGCGCGACGCGTCGTGATCGTCAACGACGCGCAGAGTGCGAAGGCCGCACCGCGGCGCGCGTTGCTCGAACTCGCGCAACGGAGTGCGGATGGCGAAAATCTTTTGCTGATCTGCGATCTCGTCGCGCCGCGCTCGACGCGCCCGGCATCGCTCGGCTCCCAATTGGGGCGCAGCGCGCAGCGCATCGATTGCACCGCGAACGAAGAGATTCGCGCGCGTTTCGTCGCCGAGGAACTGGCGGCGGCGGGCGCCGAGGCGGAGCGCCAGGTTCTCGCGCACCTCTCGCGCTCGGAGAGCGATCTCGCGAGCATTCGTAACGACCTCGCGAAGCTCGCGCTGCTCGGGCGCAAGATACAGCTCGGCGACCTCGAGCAGGAGAGCCTTGCGGTCGACGATCCCAAGCCCTATCGCTTCGCCGGAGCGCTGGTCGAAGGGCGGGTCGCCGAAGCGTTCGCCATCCTCGGCGACTGCTTCGAACACGACCCGCGCAACGCCGCGATGCCGCTGCTCTCGGCGCTCGCCAACGAATATGCGATGCTCTGGGAGATGGCGCGCCCCGGCGGCACCCTGCCCCCCCGGATGGCCTGGCGCGAGCGGGCTCTGCGGCCGATCGCTCGCCGGGTCGGCGAGCGGCGGGCTCGGGCAGGGTACGAACGGGCGCTGCGCGGGATCGAGAGTATCGTGACCGGGCGGGCGGGCGGCGACCTCGAGGATCTTCGCCTCCTCGTCGAGCGGACCAGCCTCGAGCTCGTTCTCCGCTAGTCGGCGCGGCGTAGACGCCGAAAACTCCCTCCGCGAACGAGGCCGCGGCAACGCGCGAAGCGAACAGCGGCGAGCACCCATGGATCACTCCAGTTATGCTTCGCCGTTCTCTTGGAGGTACGGTCGCAAGGACGTGCGCTCGCTCTTCTCGGAGCGAACGCGGCGGCGACTCTGGCGCGAGGTTTGGATCGCGCTCGCCC